>JBMZVD010000020.1:0-29244 GCA_049625305.1 Flavicella sp. | reverse complement strand
GTAGATATGATGCATTCAAAGCAATTAGAAAAAGCGATTTCTAGTGCTGAATTTGTGATTTGTAGGTCCGGTTATAGTAGTATTATGGACCTTGCAGCTCTCAAGAAAAAGGTGTTTTTTATTCCAACACCAGGACAGTATGAACAATTGTATTTGGCTCAATATTTGGAACAAAAAGGGATTTCTGGATACTGCTCGCAAGGTGATTTTAGCTACAAAAAATTAACGACATATTTTAAGTATTCCGGTTTTTCAGAGACTTATCCAAAGATGCTTACCAAAGATTTGTTGGGTTTTTTAACTGTAACTGATTAGACCGCTCTTTTTAAGGTAAAAGAAAATTCAGTTCCCTCTCCATAAGAACTTTTAAGGTCTAAACTTTGCTTATGAGCTTCGATAATGTGTTTGACGATAGAGAGTCCCAGACCAGATCCCCCCTGATCTCTTGATCTACTTTTATCAACTCTGTAGAATCTTTCAAAGATCCGACTTATATTTTCTTGCTTGATACCTTCTCCATTGTCTTTCACCGTAATCTTAATCTTGTCATTTTTTAATGAATTGATACTCACCATTATGATGCCACCATATTTTCCGTATTTGATAGAGTTTTCAATTAAGTTGGTCAGAACTTGCTCAATTTTAGAAGCGTCTCCCATCACAAATTCGGGAAATTCATAAAGTTTGTCAAAACGCAACGTCATGTTTTTCTTTCTAACCTTCATATCAAACATGTCGAATACTTTCTGAATAGTTTCAATACAATTAAAGGGTTCTAAATTGATGTTCAAGTCCTTGTTTTCAAGTTTTGAAATCATGTCTAAGTCTTGAACAATAGAGGCCAATCTTTCAACACCGATATTCGCTCTTTCTAGATATTTACTTCTAATCTCTGCATCGTCCGCCGCTCCTTCCATCAAGGTTAGAATGTATCCTTGAACCGTAAATAGGGGTGTTTTTAATTCGTGGGATATGTTTCCTAAAAATTCTCTTCTGTAAGTTTCTCTTTCATTCAAAGACTTGATTTCCAATTGTTTGTTTTTGGCGAACTTTTGCATTTCTTCAGATAGCGACTCAATATCTGGTGTAATTGATTTCTTGTTTAATTGGTTCAAGTCCAACAAAGATATGTCCTTGTAAATTTTTGAAACCCTCTTGTAGATAAATTGTTCGACTCTATTTTGAACAATGATGAAAATGAGTAAAAAACTACTTGGGATAAAAAACCAAAGTTGTGTAAAGTCTGTTAGTTGGTAATGAAATTTTAGAACAACTCCCAACCACCCAGCAGTCAGACTGGTTAGTATAATAGACGTTACAAATGCAAAAGCATATGTTTTTTTAATTTTCATTCAAAACAAATTTGTATCCAACTCCCTTGACCGTTTTAAAATGGTCATCTCCTAGTTTCTCTCTCAACTTTCGAATATGCACATCTATGGTTCTTCCACCAACAACGACTTCATTTCCCCAGACTTTGTCTAATATAGTTTCTCTTTTAAAGACTTTTTCTGGTTTGGAAGCCAATAGTGAAAAGAGTTCAAATTCTTTTCTAGGAAGTACTATTTTTTCTCCATTTTTCATTACTAAGTACGCTTCTCGGTCTATGGTTATATCCCCAATGACTGTTTTGTCTACCTCTATATTTTTCTCTTTGACACGCCTTAGAAGAGATTTTACTTTGCTTACCAAAACTTTTGGTTTTACCGGTTTGGTGATGTAATCATCTGCTCCTGCGTCAAAACCAGCTACCTGAGAGTAGTCTTCACCTCTGGCGGTCAAAAAAGAAATGATTGTGTTTTCTAATCCTTTGGTTGCCCTTATTTTTTCACAAGCTTCGATACCATCCATTTCAGGCATCATTATATCTAATAATATTAGATGAGGTTTGTGTTTGGTTGCCTCTTCAATAGCCAACACTCCATTACTAGCGGTGAATATTTTATAACCTTCGTTTTTCAAATTGTATCCTACAATTTCTAAAATATCCGGCTCGTCATCTACTAATAAAATTCTTATATCGCTCGTATTCATTGTGTTATGGTTTTTTTGTGTAACAAATCTAGTAATTTCAAAAGAGATGTATGTTTCTTTTACAATGATTTAATCTTTCCTTATAAAGTTAACAATTAATTTATATTCAAATAAACTACAGGTAACTTTATTTGATCACGGTTTGTCGATTTTTGCACCTTGAAAAAACATATTATAATGAGAAATTTTTGGAATGTACTATTGTTATTGGTGTCGTTAACATCCTTCGGTCAAGAGAAAGCTGTTATTTCGGGTAAAGTGACTGATAAAGAGATGGATAACGAACCTTTGCCTTTTGCTAATGTATTTATCAAAGGTACTACAACAGGAACAACAACAGATTTTGATGGAAATTACACATTAGCTGTTAGCGAAGGTTCTGTAACCCTTGTCTTTAGTTTTGTCGGATATGCAACCATTGAAGTTCCGATGTCGTTAGAGTCAGGACAAAATTATACCATAAGCAAAGCATTAGGAGCTAGTGAAGGAATTACAATGGATGAGGTTATGGTCAAGGCAGTTGTTTCTCGTGAAAAGGAAACTGCTTTGTTGGCAGAACAGAAAAAGGCTGTAATTATTAAAGAAAGTATCGGTTCTCAGAGACTTACTAAAGTTGGGGTTTCTAATGCTGCCGGTGCTACTACAAAAATTGCTGGTGTAGCAAAAAGTGAAAGCTCTTCTGCCATTTTTATTCGTGGTCTAGGAGATCGTTATTTGTCAACTACTTTTAACGGGTTGCCAATACCTTCAGATGATGTTGCTAACAAAAACATCAATTTGAATTTGTTTTCTACAGGGGTTATTCAAAATGTAGCAATAAGTAAAACATATGCAACATCGGGTTATTCTGATCAATCATCTGGTAGTGTAGACGTAATTTCTAAAAAGTATTCTAAAAATGGTTTCTCTATTGGTTTGAGTTCAGGAGCGAACACAAATGTTATGAGTGGTGGTATTGCTTCTGACTTCAAAGTGTCTCAAAATTATGATGATTTGACACTAGGTTTTCATTCAAAGCAATATCCTCTAAACGAAGCTATCACAAAACAGTCTTGGAGTAACAAGACTACAAACGCGATCGCTAATTTCGGAATATCTATGTCTGGAGGTAAAAAGTTCTTCATAGGAGAAAAAGATCTAACTGTTTTTGCTACGGCTTCTCACTCTAAGAATTACAATCATAGAAAAGGAATGTTTAAAAGCTTCCGTTCTAATGTTTTGAACAATTCATTTACAGATACAGAACTATACAGAGTAAATATCAATACAACAGGTCTTTTAAACATAGGTTTGAGGCTTAATGACAATCACAAGGTACATTACAATTCTTTGTTTGTAAACAAAACACAGGAGAATTTATTTGAGCAGGGTAGAAATGGTGAAGGCTATGTCTTCGATCAAGACCCTTCAGAATTTGGTGCTTTTGTAAGAGATCAAAACACAAGACAAACGATGATGTATGTCAATCAATTGTTAGGGAATCACAGATTTGGTGAGTTTAATAAATTGACATGGGCAGCTGGAATGAACTATGTCCTTTCTGAAGAACCTAACAGAATCAGAAATGAGGTGAATATGGAAACCACGATTTATCCTGATTGGGCAACACCTATTGTTTTTACTGATAATAATACGGTTCAATTTTCACATGTTGGAGATTTCCAACAAAGAAAATCTGGGCAAAAAGTCGAGGACTTAGAATACAACGCGCGTGTTGAAGATGAAATTACATTTCCTTCTTTGGATGAAGATGGTGCATTTAAATTGCGTGTAGGAGCCAATTACAGAAACAAAGAAAGAACGTTTAGTTCACTATTTGTTGGAGTAAAAGCGAAAGGAGTGCAAACAGAATCTATAGACGATTTATCGGTAGTTTTCTCACAATACAACTTTAATAACAGAAGTTTGATATTGAGAACACCAAGCCCTGATTTGTATATCGCTAGTTTGGATGTACTTGGTACGTATGCTAATTACGACTTCAATTATGGGAAACTTTCTGGAAATGTAGGTGTGAGATATGAATTTGATGGTATTGATGTTGCTTGGGATGTAGCTAACTTTAGTGGAAGTAATCCTACGACTTCTAAGGCTTATCATACTGTGTTACCAAGTGTGAACTTAAAATACGGTTTGAATGATTTCCAAGCGCTTAGATTTGCATTTAGCAAAACCAATACATTACCTGAGTTTAAAGAATTGGCACCTTTTGAATATGTGTCTCCAAACGGTCGTGTAACCAAAGGAAATCCGAATTTAGAAAAATCGGATAACTACAATTTTGATTTAAAGTGGGAGTTTTTCCCTGAAGATGGTGGTCTTTTATCAGCAACTTCATTTTTTAAGCAAATCAACAATCCAATCAACTTAGCACAAACAAGAGGTTCTTCAGGGATATTTGTTTATGATAATACGGGAGATCAAGCAGATGTGTATGGTTTGGAATTTGAGGGTAGAAAAGATTTATTCGATACAGACAATGCCAAATTGAATTTGAACTTTAACATTACCAAAATGTGGTTCAATCAAGATTTGAGAAAAAATTTCCAATACAAAGGTAAAACTTCAACGGATCTACAAGGTGCATCTGATTTTATTGTAAATACCTCCTTTAGTTTCAGTGATAAGTCTGAAAAAGAGTTTGTTGCTACTGCTGCATTTAATTATGCTTCTGATAAAGTTTCTGTTTTAGGAGCACCTGAAGATTTTGCAAGTAGTGAGACACTTTATAATGACGAAATCATAGAAAAAGGCTTTGTTACGTTAGATTTAGTAGTTTCTAAGAAATTATCTGATAAATTATCTATGAGATTACAGGGAAAAAACTTGTTAAATCCGGCTATTGAACAAACACAATTGATCCGTTCATTAGTGGATGGAGTTGAAACGAATGAAACCGTTGTGTCCTATAAAAAGGGAAGTCAAATAACACTTAGTTTGAATTATAAATTCTAGTTAATTGTTTCTGATAACATCGAGCGGTTTGAATATCAAGCCGCTTTTTTTTCGTAATATTTTGTTAACATATTGCGTTCAAATCTCGTTTTATATAACACATCCTTAACTTTTTGGTAAGCTTACTTTTTTGATAAACACGCATATTTGTAAAAAAATCAAATACATAATTTATTAAAATGAAAACATCAATTTTTAAATCTTTTGCTTTAGTTGGATTGCTATCTACATTATTTGTTAGCTGTGAAACAGGAGATACATTGTCGTTAGGTAATTCTGACGGTGATATTGAACAAGGAGTCTTAAATGGATTACTTGAAAGTGATTATACTCTAGATTCAAGAGTAAATTATAGTCTAACAGGTTCTTTTATTGTTGCTGATGGAGCTAAATTAACTATTCCAGCAGGTACACAAATTGTTGCTGATGCAGGTGGGTCTGACGTATATTTAGCCGTTCTAAAGGGAGGTCAAATCGATATACAAGGGTCTGTTGATAATCCTGTTTTAATGACTTCAGTGAATGGTGAGTCTGGAGATTGGGGTGGATTGACTATCTGTGGTAATGCAACTACTACTGCTGGTGAAAACGCCGAAGCTGAAGTTGGTGGTTTCAAATATGGAGGTGCAAATGATGCTGATAATTCAGGATCAATTAAGAACCTTGTTATTGTTGGAACTGGAGCTCAGATCAATACAGAGTCTCAATACAATGGTATTTCTTTTTACGCAGTAGGATCAACTACCAAGGTAGAAAACATTGCTGTAATTAACGGAGCTGATGATGGAGTTGAATTTTTTGGTGGAACTGTATCGGTAAAGAATTTGTACTTAGAAAACAATGAGGATGATTCTATAGATTGGACAGAGGGATGGAATGGTACTGTTGAAAATGCATACATCAAACACACAATCGAGGATTTTTCAACTGCTTTAGAAGGAGATAAAGATAATAACAACCCGAAATTTATCAATCTTACTGCCGTATCTACTGTAGGTGGAACTGCACTGCAGTTTAAAAAACAATCTGGTGCTACTATCACAGGTTTGTCATTATCAGGTTATGATATGAACATTGACATGAAAGACGATGGAGCTTTGACTAATGTTAAAATTGAAGGAGCAGATGCAGATGTAGATGCTGATTATGCTGCTGCTCCAACTGTAGACCCTACACAATGGACTTGGATCAATGCTGAATTGACAGGTGATATCATTTTATCTGGAAGTGTTACTGAAGACATAACTTTAGATGCCTCTAAATCATATCTTTTGACTTCAGCATATATTGTACAGTCAGGTGCTACTTTGACTATTCCTGCAGGTACAAAAATCAAAACAGTTGCCGGTGGAGCTGATGTTTACATTGCAGTTTTAAGAGGTGGTAAAATTGATGTTCAAGGTACTGCTGATATGCCAGTTGTGATGTCTTCGGTTTCTGCTTCTGCTGGAGACTGGGGAGGTTTGACTATCTGTGGTAATGCCACTACAACAGCTGGTGAAAACGCTGAAGCTGAAGTTGGAGGGTTTAGGTATGGAGGTTCTAATCCAGCTGATAATTCAGGTTCTATCAAAAATTTAGTAATTATCGGTACAGGTGCACAGATCAATACAGAGTCACAATACAATGGGATTTCTTTCTATGCGGTAGGTTCTGAGACTGTTGTAGAGAATATTGCTGTTATCAATGGGGCTGACGATGGTGTTGAGTTCTTTGGTGGTTCTGTAGCTGTTAAAAATCTATACTTAGAAAATAACGAAGACGATTCTATTGATTGGACAGAAGGATGGAATGGTGCCGTTGAAAATGCATACATCGAACATACGATTGAAGATTTTTCTACTGCTTTTGAGGGTGATAAAGACAACAACAACCCTACATTCACAAACGTTACTGCTGTTTCTACTGTTGGAGGTATCGCTTTACAGTTCAAAAAACAATCTGGAGCTACCATCACTGGTCTTTCTTTGTCAGGATACGATATCAATATTGATATGAAGGACGGTGGAGATTTGTCAAACGTACAAATTGAAGGCGCTGATGCAGATGTAGATGCTGATTATGATGCTGATGCTACTGTAGACGTTTCAACTTGGTCTTGGATTCACGCTACTTTGTAGGATATTTCATATATTAAATAAAAAGACCACCAAAAGGTGGTCTTTTTTTTGTGCCTAAAACTTTTAAAATTTTGTGTTCAAGTTATGTTCATAAAAACTGTTTTTTATCAGTTTTTTTCGTGTTTTAATGTTTTTGGTGTTGATTATAAGGGGTTTAACGGGTTTGTGGTGCTAATTGTGTTATTATTTGAGCTATTTATAGCTCGACATAGAACGTTATTTTGGTTTTTTTGTGTTTCAAAATATTTTTTAATTCAAGAAAACACTTATGAATAAAATTTCACTACTTAGTTTGTTGGGCTTTTTTCTATTTTCAATTTCAGTTAATAGTCAGACGCTTCCACAAGATTTAGAATTATCATGTGCTTCAGGATATACAGATACAACTATTTTTGAAGATAGTTTTGAGTATACTACTACCGACGAAATAAAAGCAGGAGGATGGTCCGGAGATATCAGTCAAGGTACTGGTCGACCAGCAAATGGTAAATGGGGAACTTCTATAGGGTCAAACCCTCAGAGCTCATGGAACTCAAATGTTAAAAACGGTACAGGTCCTGATGCGTCATATCTAGGGGGCCGTTTCTTTATGTTTGAGGCAAATGGTGCTACAGATCAAGGTGAAATTATAAGTCCTGCCATTGATCTAACTTCAGGAAGCAATGTCAGTGGAGATGCTTTGGTAGAATTCTATATGTATGCTTTTGGTAAAAAAGCCAAAAATACAGAAACTGATTTGTTTGAGGAGTCAATGGGTAAATTGGAAGTGTTTGCTTCAGATAATAAAAATGTTTTTTCGGATGCAGCCTTGTTTACGCATGAAGGAAATTACCAGTCACAAAGTGATGAAGATTGGATAAAGGTTCGATTGAGTTTGGCAGCTTATATAGGTAAAACAGTCTATCTAAAATTTAAATATACAGCTGTTTTAGATAAGAATCTTGGAGATATGTGTATCGATGCTCTTAAGGTAAGTGCATGTGTTGATACAAATATTTGTATAGCTGGTGGTTTATCGTTTTCGAACGAAACAACAGAAGGTGTAGACATTACGTATAACCCTAGATTGACTGAGACTAAGTGGGAATACTTGGTTCAAAAATCAACTGAGGCAACTCCGGATGCATCAGCAAGCGGTGTTGTTTTGGATGGTGATTTCAATGAAACAATAGTTGGGTTGGAACATACGACATCGTATGATATTTATGTTAGAGCTTATTGCGAAGGTATTGGGGCAAGTGATTGGACTTCACCACAATCATTTAATACACTAATTTCATATACAAATACGATTGAATGTGGAACGGAATTTCGTACTACTTTCTGTTATGCTTCAAATTTTGAGGGTGATAAAAAAACCAAAACGTATACCTATGTTTCTAGTGATCCAGATGGTTCTATTGGTCTTTTTATCAATGAAGGTAGATTGGGAGATAGATCTTTTACTAATAACGATCCAGCATTGGTAGTTACTGATGGTGATGGTGTTGTTTTGTACAACGGATCAGGAACGAGAGAAAGAAAGTATTTTAGCTTGAAAGGAATGTCTTTCTACTCAGATACAGGGTCGATTTCTTTTCATATTGCTAATGTTGATATGGAGGGTACTTGTGCTGATTTAGATGAATTTGATCAATTGTTGCCAATTGATTACACGGTTAAGTGTATGTCTTGTGATGAGCCACCTGTGGTAGAATATGACTATGATTTTCCAGAAGATTGCGCTGTGTCTAACGAGTATTACATTGCAGTAGATGTAAAGGATATGAAGGGAGCAAGCACTGTTTATGTGACAAATGATTATAATACTACTCAAGAATCTACAACAACTACTGGAGTAGTGCGTGTAGGGCCTTTCCCTTTTGATAAAGAAGTTGAAGTGTATGTTTCGTCGAATAGTGTTGATTCAGGTTGTTTTACGCAGCGTATGTTTAATGTAGATTCATGTCCTCCATCAAATGATGATATTGAAAATGCAATGGAGTTACAAGTCACGCCATACAATACGACTACAAGCGAGACCAATTGGGTGTATGCAACATTGAAATATGCAACTGCATCAGAGGATGCTTCAATACCAACTCCATCTTGTAATACAAAAGGAGCTACAAATGATATTTGGTTTAAGATGACAGCCAAGCATCCATTATACACTTTTGCACCACATGTTAGACAGAGTGTGAAGGACGGCGAGTACGGAAGTTCAAAAGATTATATTGATCATGTACTTTATGAAAAACAAGAAGATGGAAGTTTGAAAGAAATGTATTGTTATCAGAGTTTTTCAGATTATGCAAGTGAAAGGCCTTTCTTGGTAAGTCCTGTTTTGACAATAGGTACTGAATATTACTATAGAGTTTTCTCTCAATCAGATGATTTTACAGATGTTGGATTACGTTTGACTTTGTTTGATGCAACAGAAAAAATGCCAAGTACTTGTGAAGGAGGAGAAGCTCTTTGTTTTGATGAAACGGGGGTAGCATTTACAAGACCAACGATTGAGGTTCCTAACCGTATTGTTCCAAATACAAGTTGTACGCTTGAATGGATGACAAATGCAAAATGGCCAACATTTGAAGTTGCTGAAGATGGAGTTCTTGATTTTGAAGTAGAAATGCAAAATGTAGGGACAGATGCAATTGATATTGCTTTGTACGGCCCTTTTACAGATCAAGATGAATATTGTTCAGAAATATACCAACACAGAGCTATTGACTGTTCTGTTGGAGGTGGAGCCAAAGAAAATGTGTCTGTTCCCAATGCTAAAAAAGGTGAAAAGTACGCCTTTTTGATTATCAATCGTGGAGGAGAAGAAGAATTGATAAAAGTAACACAAACTAACATTGGGAATACTGGAGCTGCAGAATTGGCTAGTTTTAGTCCGTATGTGTCACAGATATCTCCTGATCCAATCTGTTCTTCAGATAGTTCAGAAATGGTAGATCTTTCGAATTATGATTCGTATTTGAATGTAGGTAACAATACTTATACAATTAAATATTTTGCTACAGAAACGATGGATGCAGAAGTTTCTCAAATCGAAGTGAAAGCTGGAGAATCAACTACTGTTTATGCACAAATTATAAGTGAATTTGACTGTGCTTCTTCTACATCATTTGAGTTGAATTTGACAACTCCACCTTTGGCAAATACAATTACTCCATCTTTGGATTGTTCTGTAACTTCATTTGATCTTACCTCTTTGATCAGTGAAATTACTGGTGGGGCTTCAGGAGTAGAAGTTACCTTCTTCAACAGTCAAGATGCTGCTGATTTGGGAGAGAATCCAATAGATACAAATATTACGAATGATGGTGGTACAACAGAAAATATTGTTGCTAGAGTACAATACAGTCAATACAACTACTGTTATTCAACTACAGATTTTACATTAGATTTCAAAGTTGCCCTGCTTGCAGAGTTGAAGGCGGATAGCGAGGTTTTAGAAGCTTGTGAATCTGATCCATTAAAGCTATCTCTTGAAAATACTAATTTTGAGACTGCTGATGTAACTGTTCAATGGTTTAAAGATGACACGTTGATTGAAGGTGCAGATAGTACTATTTTTAATGCTACTTCTCTTGGATATTACAAAGCAGAAATCAAGAGTAATTTGTCAGGATGTGTTTTAGAAACTGAAGCGTTACTTGTCCTAGATAAAGATTGTGCTGCTCCGGTAGGACCAACAGCGCCAGGTAATTTAAGTGTAACTGATATTACTGACAATTCAGCACTAGCAAGTTGGACTGCTTCATCAGATTCAGATGGAGTTGCATCTTACGAAATTTACCTAGATAATGTGCTTTTATCGTCAATTTCAGAGCTTACTTATTCACTAGAAAATTTATCAGAGAGTACAGCTTACACTTTAAAAGTTGTTCCTATAGATACCAATGACATTGTAGGAACTTCTTCAAAAGTAACCTTCTTAACATCTGAATCGGAGGATCCAACAGAACCAACAGATCCAATAGGAGTAACAAATCCAAATTACGCTAAGGACAAAATAGTTTCAAAGGTAGTTGGACCTAACAAACCATTCACAATTAACGACGTTAATGGAGTTTCATTGGTAGTTTTTAACAGAAGTGGACAAACGATTATTTCAAAAACTAATTATAAAACAGGTTGGGATGGTTCTGAATTGTCCTCAGGAACTTACTTTTATGTGATTACTTATAGTGATAACACAACAAAAGCAGGTACCATATTTATTAAAAAGTAATTTATTAAAATGAAGAATTTATATATCTTATTTGCGCTTGTATTTACAGTAAATATAAGCGCTCAAACAGAACCTCAGTACACACAATACATGTACAATATGAGTTTGTTAAACTCTGCTTATTCGGCCTCTAAGGATTATACTTCTGTAGGTTTCATCTATAGAAATCAATGGGCGGGTCTTGAAGGGGCTCCAAAAACAATGAACGTATTTGGGCAAACTAAATTTGAAAACAATTTAGGTTTTGGCGGGTCTATTGTTTCAGATCAAATTGGAACTGAAAACAAAACCTCTGTTCAAGTAGATGTATCTTACCCTCTACAAATAGCAGAAAATCAATTTCTTTCTTTTGGTTTAAAAGCAGGTGTTAGTATGCACTCTATAAATCTGTCAGAGATTGATAGTGAATTAGGTAATTTTAATGCAACTTCGCCGACATTCGGTGCTGGTTTTTTGTACTATTCATCTAATTTTTATGTAGGTGCTTCCATTCCAAATGTTTTAGGAACAAAGCAAACTACTGATAATGGAGATGAGATTACAATTGACAACAAAGATTTTTATGCGATGGCTGGATATGTGCTTGATTTGAACAGCACATTAAAGTTGAAACCAAATGTTATGATTAGAGCTACTGGAAGTGAACCTGTGACCATCAATCTTGGAACCAATGTTTTATTACACAACAAGTATGAATTTGGTGTGGCTTATAGATTGGATGAGTCCTTTTCAGGTTTGTTTAACATACCTGTAACTTCCAATTTACGTCTAGGATATTCATATGATTTTGTGACTACATCAATAAGTGATTTTGCTCCAGCTTCTCATGAATTTATTGTATTGTATAATTTCAATACAGCCTCAGAAACCCTCAATAGATTTTTTTAAAAAGAAATTGATATACAAAACATATGAAATTTAAATTCAAGTTATTACTAGTCCTAGCAGTACTTATTTGTTCCAGTAGTTTTGCACAACAAAACTACTGGTCCAATGGACTTACTGCAAAAACATCCAAAAAGGCTAAGTCCTCCGATTTGGATTCGAAACATTACAAGTTATTTAAGCTTGATGTAGCAAAGTTTACCAATGCGATTGCTACTACAGTTAATAGAAAAGCAAAAGTTACTTCTGTTCAAACAACAGCTTACTTTCCTGATGAATATGGAGTAATGCAAGAGTTTGCATTAAAAGAAGTAAGTACTTTATCTGATGAATTGGCAAAGGAATATCCGTCAATAAAAACGTATTTAGGTAGAAGTACCAACGGAGACGGTGCAAGAATTCGTCTTACGGTAACTCATTTAGGGTTAAATGCAATGACGACTTATGTTGACCGCCCTTCCACATTCTTACATGCATCTGAAGTAGGGAAAACAGGTGATTATATTGCCTTCAATAAATCTGCAAAGCTAGCAGACCAAACCCCTTTTGTCTGTAAAGATGTTGAAGAACATTTAATAGATGAACATAAGCATATGTCACGTTCTTCTAAAAAACATTCAACTGAAGGTAAATTAGTTGAATTGAGGTTGGCTGTTGCCGCAACTGGAGAGTATACTAAAAGATGGAGTGATAGTGTTGGAGATCGAAGAGACGATGCTTATGCACAGATTGTTTCTTCTGTCAATAGAATTAATGAATTATTCGAAACAGACTTAGGAATTACTTTTCGTTTGGTGTCGAACAAAGAAATTGTTTATGATAACCCTACGTCAGATCCATTTACGAATGATTTTACATTTGGTTCGGAATTACAAGAGCTAATTGATGAAAAGATTCAAAGTGAAAACTATGATATTGGTCACTTGTTTCACAAAGATGTACCTAATGGAAACGCAGGTTGTATTGGATGTGTAGGAGAAGACGGTAAAGCAAGTGCTTTCTCAGCTCACAGTTTTACTGGAACGAATTTCAATACTGATACTTTTGATATCGATTATGTATCACATGAAATAGGGCACCAATTAGGTGCTCACCACACTTGGTCTTTCGGTGTAGAAGGAGGAGATAATAAGGTTCAATTTGAGCCAGGTTCAGGAACTACTATCATGGGATATGCCGGTATTACAGGAGAAGATGATGTTCAAAATTCATCAGATCCTTATTTTCACCATGGAAGTATCCGAGAAATAACGGACAATATCGCGTCCAAAGTAAACCTTTTTACAACCTACCCGATCACTAATAATGCTCCTGTTGTTGATGCTGGAGATGATTATTACATTCCTATTAGTACACCTTTTGTATTGTCAGGAAATGTAACAGATGCAGATGCAGATGATGTTCACACCTTTACTTGGGAACAGATAGATTTAGGGGTATCTTGGTATTTTAATTTTAAACCTTCAAAGTATTCTGGACCTGTGTTTCGTTCACATCTTCCAACTACTTCTAACAAAAGATACCTTCCAAATATCCAAAGAGTAATTGACAATGAATTGTTAGAGTCAAATCCAGTATTGACTTTTGACAATACTTCTTGGGAAACACTTTCTACGACACCTAGAACCTATAATTTTGCGCTTACTGTAAGAGATAGAAGTTTTGATGACTCTGCTTCTGGGATAGGAAGGGTAGCATATGATTCTATTAAAATAGACGTTGTGGATATTGATGGTGCATTTACTGTAAATTCACAATCCACGGAAATAACCATGGCTGAGGGTAGTATTCAATCTGTCAAATGGAATGTAGCAGGTACAGACAAGTCTCCAATAAATGTTAGTAAAGTTGATATTTTATTATCTACGGATGGAGGTTACACTTATCCTCATCTATTAGCTGAGAATGTTGATAATGACGGTCTGCACGAGGTCTTTATTCCAGAGTCGGATGAAAATACCACTATAAGTACTTCAAATGCTAGAATTAAAGTAGCAGCTGTAGGAAATATATTTTATGCCATCAATCAATCGCCAATAGTCATTGAAAAGAAAGACTTTATTTTTGTGCCTGAGACTTCAATTGCAAAAGTTTGTTTAGCTTCTCCATTTAAGGAAGTAGCTTATAATTTTGATTACAAAACTTACGATGGTTTTAATGAAGAGGTTGTTTTTAGTTTGGAAAATAGGCCTGACGGAGCTCAAGTTACCTTTGAACCCACATCCGCTACTACAGATTCAGAAGTTACTGTGACTGTAAAATTACGTCCAACTTTTGATACGAAATCGTATAATTTTGATGTCATAGCGACAGCTTCTTCCAACGCCGAGAAAAAGTACACTCAAAATTTAACTTTAAAAGCTTTAGCAGCAGATATTTCACCAGTTCAATTGTCATCACCGTCTGACAACGCTCTTGATGTTAATATAAAGCCATTTTTAACTTGGGTAACAGATTCTAATGTTGAAAGTTATTATGTGGAAGTAGCTGAAGATGCTTCATTTAACAACGTTGTATCTAGTGAATATGTTACTTCTCCTCCATATCGAGTGGAAAATTTGGTTTCTATGGAGACTTATTATTGGAGAGTTACTGCTAGTAATGAGTGTTCTGACACATTTGCCGTTTCTAATGCACACAGTTTTACGGTACAGAATATAGCATGTTCAACATTCACAACGGACAAAGATCCTATAGTAATTCCAGATCGCGTTATAATATATTACATCGGAGATTATGCTGTTACTGATGATATAGGTTCACCTTTTGAAATAACAGAAAAAGACGCTGTTATCATCGAAGATTTGAATGTAACAATAAACATAGAACATACTAGTGCATCAGACTTGAATATTATGTTGGTAAGTCCATATGGACATGAAATTGATTTGGTAGAGTTACTTGCAAATGATGCAGGAGAGAACTATACCAATACCGTATTTGATGATGATTCCGAAAATATTATTGCAGATTACGGTTCTTTTGAAGGTCCTTTTACGGGAACTTTCAAACCTATTGATAATTTGTCCATTGTAAATGGATTGTCTTCAGAAGGAGTTTGGGAATTGAGAGTTTGGGACCCAGTAGAATTTGATTCTGGAAAGCTTATTAATTGGTCAATGGAAATATGTGGAGCTGCAGGTGACTTTGATGCAGATTCCATTTATGACAATTTTGACAACTGTTACGATGTAATAAATACTGACCAAAAAGATTTTGACAATGATGGAATAGGTGATGCTTGTGATGATGATATCGACAATGATGGTGTGCCTAACGAATTAGATTTGTGTAATAACAGTCCACTTAACACTTCAGTTGATTTAAGAGGTTGTGCTGTATTTGACATACCAGTTCAAAATTTCGAAATCAAGGTCTTAAGTGAAACTTGTGCCACAAACAATGACGGTAAAATTACTTTGACATCTGCACAAGAATTTGATTTTACAGCTACATTGAATGGTCCAGCTGCCTTTACTGAAATTTCTAAAGATTTCTCAGATGCTGTATCGTTTGATGGTTTGGATTCAGGTGAGTATACCCTGATTTTGACTGAGAAAAATCAAGAGGCATATGAGTCTATTTTCACGATTAATGTCAGAGAACCTCAAGAATTTACAGTTTCATCTAATATTGATAATAAAGCTTCTAAGATTGACCTTCAATTGGAAGGAGGAAGACGTTATCTTATCAATTTGAATGGAAACGTATCGATGACTACAGAAAGTTCTATTTCATTACCAGTTCAAGCAGGTAAAAATACTTTGAAGATTACAACCGACAAAGACTGTCAAGGAGTCTTTGAGCAAACGTTTGAAAGTGAATCTTACTTTGCAGTTTCTCCAAATCCAGTGCCAAAAGGAGAAAAATTAAAGATTGATACCAATCTTACAGATCAAACGGATGCAAGTGTAACTTTGTATTCTAGCCTTGGTACTTTGGTGTTAGAAACAGCATTGAATATTGAAAACGGATCTTGTATGATTGATGTTTCAACTTTGGCATCAGGAGTATATGTCCTGAAGATTAGTACTGAAAACGAACTTAGAACATTTAAGGTCCTTAAAAATTAAAACATGAAAAAAATATTTTTATTATTATTTGTTTTTGTCGCTATATCCTGTGGAGGCGATGATTCTAATGGTGGTACAACACCACCTGTAGACAACACAGAAGGACCATCAGCACCAAAAATTGTTGATCTGTCTGTAACAGAGAATTCTGCTTCTTTTACTTGGGAAGCTTCAACGGATCCTGATGGTGTGGCTTCTTATGAGTTGTATTTAGATGATGAATTAAGAGAAACGATAACGGGTTTATCACATACCTTTGAAGTACTTAATTCTGAAACATCTTATGTGTTTAAAATCATCCCTGTAGATACTCTTGGTAATAAAGGTACTGCTAAGGAGTTCACTTTTACAACTGACGCTTCTTTAGGTTCAGGTGATGGAAAAATAACAACTTTGACCTATCCATTGAATAATGAAAGTTGTAATGAGGGGACTACAAACTCAGAAGATGCTACTAAATCAGACATTACTTTCTTGTGGAACTCATCTACGGAGGTAGTATCCTACGAATTGTATCTTAACAATGTGTCGCGTAAATCCCTTTCAAAATTCTCAAGTACAGAAAGTGCCTTTGACGCAACCATAGATAAAGGAGCTACCTACTCTTGGTGGATTATCACTACCTACAACACTACGGATGCTGATGGTAATAGTACAACTGTTAAGGAGACTAGTGCTACACATTATTTCTACAGTGTTGGAGAAGCTATTGAATCGTATGTTCCATATCCATCTCAATTAACTTCTCCTGCAAATTCTTCGACTCTTAAAGATAAAGAAGCTACCAATTTGGTTTGGAGTGGTTCGCATCCGGATGGTGAAATTATTTCTTATGAAGTTTATTTTGGATCTTCAACAGATCCTCAGTTGTATGATACGACATCTTCCCAGAGTATTCAGGTTTCTTTGGAATCAAACACCACTTATTACTGGCGTGTCGTAGCGATTGATGCTAATGGCAATACTTCAACTTCTCAACTATACGGTTTTATATCTGAGTAATTGAAATTATTATAAAAATTAAAAAAGAGATTCTATTATGTAGAATCTCTTTTTTTTTGTCTCATCGTGAATCAATAAAATTTGTTAACATTTACATAACATTGTAGGCTTGATTAATTAGGATATTTGCAGACAACTTAAATATGTCAACTCTTTTTGATTTATGGATAATATATATGTTTTAATGATTATCGCTTTGGCGCTTTTAGCTATAGCAGATTTGATAGTTGGAGTTAGTAATGACGCAGTCAATTTTTTAAATTCTGCCATCGGTTCCAAAGCCATTTCTTTTAAAACAATTATGATAGTTGCAAGTGTTGGTGTATTGGTCGGTGCTGTTTTTTCAAGTGGTATGATGGAAGTTGCTAGAAAAGGTATCTTCAATCCAAACGAATTCTACTTCAATGAAATCATGATTATATTTATGGCGGTGATGATTACTGATATATTGCTGCTTGATTTTTTTAATACCATTGGAATGCCAACATCAACCACGGTTTCCATTGTTTTTGAATTGTTAGGAGCCGCAGTTGCTATGGCATTGATAAAAATATACAATACTACAGGTTCGCATGAGATTACGGCACTTGTAAATTATATTAATACGGAACAAGCCACAAAGATTATTTTTGGAATTGTACTCTCGGTCTTGGTTGCTTTTTCTATCGGTGCAATGGTGCAATGGATAGCACGTTTATTGTTGTCATACAACGTAGAGTCTAAAGCTTCTTGGATTGGAGCTCTTTTTGGGGGGGTAGCATTGACATCGATTACCTACTTTATCTTTATGAAAGGGTTGAAAGGAACAAACTATGCCAATCAATCTTTTGAATTGCTCGGTGGTACAATCAAAGATTTTTTAGAAAATAATGTATTGATGATCGTAGTTGTGAGTTCGGTACTTTGGTCTTTCATTTCATTCACACTTATTGAATTTTTCAAAGTCAATATATATAGGATTGTTATAGTAATTGGAACTTTTGCATTGGCATTGGCCTTTGCAGGAAATGACCTTGTAAACTTCATCGGTGTTCCAATTGCAGCTTGGGAGTCTTATTTATCTTGGTCTGTATCTGGAATTCCTGCTGATGAATTTAGCATGGCCATACTTTCAAAAAAAGTACCTACAAATAATGCATTGCTAGTATTTGCTGGAATCATCATGGTTGCTACCTTGTGGTTTTCTTCCAAAGCTAAAAATGTGGTTAAAACATCTATTGATTTGTCGAGTCAATCTGCTACAAAAGAACGCTTTCAACCAAATTTTCTGTCAAGAGGATTTGTACGTTTTGCCATTTTAGCTTCTCAAGGAGTTTCCTTTTTAGTACCTAAAAACTTTAAAGATAAAATAGACAAACAGTTTACAACACCTGTCATCGCATTGTCTAAAGAAAAAGTACACGAATTGCCTGCGTTTGATATGGTAAGAGCTGCAGTGAACTTGATGGTTGCTGCCGTTTTGATATCTATTGCTACTTCACACAAACTACCTTTATCGACTACTTATGTAACTTTTATGGTAGCCATGGGTACCTCACTTGCAGATCGTGCTTGGGGAGCGGAAAGTGCTGTTTATAGAGTGGCAGGTGTGTTGAATGTCATTGGAGGTTGGTTCTTTACGGCATTTAGCGCCTTTACAGCCGCAGCTTTCGTTGCTTTCCTGTTGAGTTTGAATTTAGAATTAATGTTCCCTTTGTTGTTGTTGTTAGCAGTAGCACTTTTGTATAGAAACTTTATTGCACATAAGAAAAAGGCATTGGAAGAAAAGGCCGAAGATAGCTTGAGTAAAGCAGAAAGTACTTCTGTACAAGGGGTTATCAAAGAAAGTGCAACGACGATAGCTTCTGTGTTAAAAAGAGGGAATAAAATTTATTCTTTTGCAATCAAGGGCTTAGCCAAGCAAGATTTAACGCTGTTGAAGAAGAACAAGAAAAGTGTTGAAAAGCTAGCGACAGAGATTGATGAATTGCGTGACAATATTTTTTACTTTATCAAGAATCTTGACGATTCGAGTGTAACCGCAAGTAATTTTTATATCAATATCCTGAGCTTGTTACAAGACATGACACAATCGCTTGATTTTATTGTAAAAGCTACTAACAAACACGTCAATAACAATCACAAAAATCTTAAGATAAGTCAAATCAAAGAATTGCGAGAAGTGGAGGATCTTTTGTCTGTCATGTTTGAAGATTCTCAACAAGCATTTAATAGTATTTCTATTGATAGCATTGCAGATATATTGAATAACAAAGAAATATTTACGGTACTGTCAGAAAAGATTCAAAAGCAAATTGAAAGAACACGTACCGATGAAAGTAGTCCTAAAAACACCACTTTATACTTTGGATTGCTTTTAGAGACTAAAGATTTGGTGAGTAGTGCCATGAATTTATTACAAGAATACTACGGTGCCAACCAAACGACAAAAATTTAAGAGTAACTATTCTAGTGCACTTACAAAGCCTATGATTTTTTCATAGGCTTTGTTGTATCTTTACAGTATATCCAATTGTAATGAATCTACCCATAGCCAAAGAAAACCTTCTTTTTTTAGACATCGAGACCGTGCCAGAATTTGAAAATTTTGAGGCTTTGTCTCCTGCTATGAAAGAGCTATTCGAGATAAAAACCAGTTATCAGCGAAATTCCAAAGGTAGTGACGAGATTCCTGCCGAAATCTTCTATGAAAAAGCAGGTATTTGGGCAGAGTTTGGAAAGATTATTTGTATATCGGTAGGGTACTTTGTAAAGAATAAGACCAAGCGTTCTTTTAGGATAAAGTCTTTTTTTGGAACTGACGAAGCTCAAATTCTCACCGATTTCAAGACGCTTTTACAAGAGTACTTCAATCAACCAAAGTATGTTTTGTGCGGTCATAATGCTAAAGAGTTTGATTTCCCATTCATTGCTAGGAGAATGATCGTACACCAAATTGAGCTTCCCAGTCAGTTGAATTTATTTGGTAAAAAACCATGGGAGATTCCGCATTTGGATACCATGGAGCTTTGGAAATTTGGTGATTACAAGCATTATACCTCTCTAAAACTACTAACTTCGATATTGGGCATACCTTCTCCAAAGGATGATATTGATGGCTCACAAGTACGAACTATATTTTATAAAGAGAAGGACCTAAAGAGAATTGCTGACTACTGTGAAAAGGATACTCTTGCAGTTGCACAATTGTATTTGAGGTATAATAATGAATCACTTCTTTCAATTAAAGAATTGGTATATGCAATGTAAATTTTACCGATACTAATGTCTGAAAAATCTTTTTTTGATAAATGCTACGAAGTAGCACGCAAAATTCCCTACGGGCGGGTCACAAGTTACGGTGCTATTGCTCGTTATTTGGGAGCAGCTCGTTCTGCAAGAATGGTAGGCTTTGCAATGAACGCATCTCACATTCATGAAGACATCCCTGCACATAGGGTGGTTAATAGAAATGGATTGTTGACGGGTAAACATCATTTTGAAGGTACTAATTTAATGCAGCAATTGCTCGAAAGTGAGGGGGTTTCAATTCAAGACAATCAAGTGGTAGCATTAACAGAAGTTTTTTGGGACCCATCAATAGAACTAAAACCTTATGTAGATTTTGACTGAGTAACGAATCTACTAAAATGAAGGGTGACTTTCTTTTTAATAGTTTGAAATTTTACACCTATCTTTGCATTGTAAATATACTATTTGATGCGTATCAGAAAAGAAGAAATTGTTAAAGTACTTGAGCAGATAACGGCTCCTGGAGAAGGTAAGAGTTTGATTGAAAACAACAACCTCAAAAATGTTGTTGTGTTTGGAGACGAGGTCGTCGTTGATGTGGAGATAGGAAACCCAACGCTGCAAGCCAAGAAAAAAATAGAAGCAGAAATCACCAAAGTGATTATTGCACAAATCAGTGAAAAAGCTACTGTAAAAGTAAACGTAACGACACAAGTAAAGAAAGAGCCGGCTAAAAATCCGAATGAGATCAAAGGAGATAAATTGCCAGGTGTACAAAATATCATTGCAATAGCTTCTGGTAAAGGAGGGGTTGGAAAATCTACAATTACTGCCAATACTGCAATTTCACTTGCTAAAATGGGCTTTAAAGTCGGTGTTTTAGATGCAGATGTATATGGTCCATCCATGCACTTGATGTTTGATGTAGCGTTTGAAAAACCTACATCAGTAACCATTGACGGACGCTCAAAAATGAAACCTATTGAAAATTATGGTGTTAAAATATTGTCTTTAGGATTCTTTACCAATCCAAACGAAGCTGTAATATGGAGAGGTCCAATGGCGTCTAAAGCTTTAAATCAAATGATATTTGATGCCGCTTGGGGTGAATTAGATTTTCTATTGATTGACTTGCCTCCTGGTACAGGAGATATTCACCTATCCATAGTACAGGCACTGCCTATAACAGGTGCTGTAGTAGTGAGCACGCCTCAAAACATCGCTTTGGCTGATGCCAAAAAAGGAGTTGCAATGTTTCAACAGAAGAACATTAATGTTCCTGTATTAGGTATTGTTGAAAATATGAGTTACTTTACACCTGCAGAACTACCTGAAAATAAATATTATATTTTTGGTCAGGACGGTGCTAAATCACTTGCTGAAGATATCTCAACCTCATTCTTGGGAGAAGTTCCTCTGGTGCAAAGTGTTAGAGAATCTGGTGACGTAGGTAGGCCAGTTGCCATGCAAGAGAACACTCCTTTGCAAGTAGCTTTTGCTGATATAACGAAAAACATGTTGACTCAGCTCTTGCGTCGCAACACGGAGTTGCCTGAGACGGAAGTGGTAAAAATAACAACAATGAGTGGTTGCTCCACCAAATAAGATCCCAACAAACACGATACGTTTTGTATTACAATTAAAAGAGATATGGAAAATATAGACTTGACAAATACAGTAGAAAAGGCTTTAGAGGAAATACGTCCTTTTTTAATATCAGATGGAGGGAATATTTCTTTAGTCTCCATTGAGGATAATGTCGTAAAAGTAAAGCTAGAAGGGGCCTGCGTAGGTTGTTCTATCAATCAAATGACATTGCGTAATGGAGTAGAAGCATCTATTAAAAAATACGCTCCTCAAATTGAAAAAGTAATCGATATCAGTAGCATATTGTAGATTGTGGCATTGTAATTGGTATTGTAAAAGAAATTTCAGCGTATGAAAACATTTTATTACTTTCTTTTTACAATATTTACCACGACTGCTTTTGCGCAAGCTCAAAGCGGGGCTAAATCTGAGAATGCTTATCAAGACAGTGAATTCTTGAAGTACCGCATTCACTACGGCATCATCAACGCTGGTTATGCAACTTTAAAAGTTCATGAAGTAGCCAAAGACAGTGCATTTCATTTTGTAGGAAAAGGATGGACTGTAGGCGTGTCAGATTGGTTTTTTAAAGTTCGTGATCGTTACGAATCCTATATTGATGCAAAAACCCAATTGCCGACACATTTTATTAGAGATATCAATGAAGGAGGGTACAAAATAAAGCGTGATATATATTTTGATCACTCTAATAACAAAGTTACCATTGAAGATCACAAGAAAGATACGATCTACAAAGTAGATGCATTTCAAGTTCACGATATGATCTCTGGTTTCTATTCTTTGCGAAACCATCCCATAGATACATTAAAAATAGGTGAAAGTATTTCTATAGACATGTTCTTTGATGGTGAGACCAATCCATTTAAATTGGTGTTTTTAGGTGAAGATATATTAAAAACAAAATTTGGAAAAATACCTTGTTATAAATTACGTCCTATGGTGCAGTCTGGTAGGGTTTTTAAAGCAAAGGAAAGTGTAACTTTGTGGGTGTCAGCAGACAATAAAAGAATACCTCTTCGCATTAAAGCCGATTTGGCAGTTGGGTCATTGAAGGTAGATTTGACAAGTTACAGTGGTTTAACACATTCTTTTTAAGCATTTTTCAAGAAAAATCGTAAATTCGCGTTTTTACTATTAAGAATTTACTTTTGAAATCAATAATCTATACTTTTTTGTCTTTTTTTCTGTTCATTTCTTGCAATAGCAATCAGACAAAGACCAAGGAAGGCAATACTGCAAATACACCTGAAAAAAAAGAACCCGTATTTAAATTTGGGTACAACTTAGACGATTATATTCATATTCAAGATACGGTAGCTAGGGGTGAAAGTTTTGGGGTAATCTTGGACCGTCATCATATATGGAATCCTGAAATATTTAAAATTTCGAGTACTATAAAAGACTCATTTGACGTGCGAAGAATGCGTGCTGGAAAGCCTTACACTGTCTTGGCTAAAAAGGACTCTACCGAGAGAGCTCAAGTGTTTATTTACCAACACGACCTTATCAATTTTACGATTGTTGATTTTAGAGATTCTATTTTTGTTAAAAAGGTGAAAAAAGAGGTCAAAACAGTCCTCAAACAAGCTTCGGGTGTGATTACAAGTTCACTATCCCAAGCACTTGATAAAAAAGGTGTACATCCCGCATTGGCTAATGAATTGTCTGAAATTTACGCTTGGTCCATTGACTTTTTTCGCTTGCAAAAAAATGACAGTTTTAAAGTCATCTATGAGCAAAAATACATAGATGATAGCATACCTGCAGGTATAGGTCGTATCAAAGCCGCTTATTTCAAACATGTAAACCGTCCTTTCTATGCCTTTGAGTTTGTAGCCAATCACAAACACGGTCCCGAATATTTTGATGAAAACGCTCAGCATTTACGTCGTGCCTTTTTAAAAGCACCTTTAAAGTTTAGTAGGATTTCTTCTCGTTTCAACCTCAGAAGAAAAATAGCACTGTATGGTAGAGTAAAGCCTCATTTAGGTACAGATTTTGCTGCTCCTATAGGTACGCCGATTATGAGTACCGCCAACGGGCGCGTCATAGAGTCTCGTAAAAGAGGAGGCAATGGTAATTATGTCAAAATTCGTCACAATGCAACTTACTCAACGCAATACTTACATATGAAACGACGTAAAGTAAAAGTTGGGGATTATGTAAAACAAGGAGACATCATTGGTTGGGTTGGTATGACAGGGTATACATCTGGTCCACATGTTTGTTACCGTTTCTGGAAGAATGGAAGACAAGTTGACCCACTCAAACAAAAACTACCTGAAGCAGAAAAAATGGATGCATCAGTCAAACCGAAATATCTTACATTTATAGCTACAATCAAAGAACAATTAGATGCAATTGACTAACACTTACAATCAAACCATGAAACTACAAAACAGCAACCCTACAAAAACGAAAGCTTGGGGTAAACTAGAAGCGCATTTTGAAGCTACAAAACAAACGCATTTAAAAGATCTATTTGCCACTGACCCTGACCGTAAAGAAAACCTTACTTTCAACTTTGAAGATTTTCAAGTAGATCTCTCTAAAAATAGAATCGACCAAACAACAATAGAGTTACTTGTTTCTCTTGCAGAAGAAGTGGGCTTAAAAGACGCGATTGCTAGTTATTTTGGAGGGGCCAAAATAAATGCAACCGAAGGAAGAGAGGTGTTGCACACAGCATTGCGTGCACCTGCTGATTCTGAAGTTTATGTAGAGGGTGACAATGTTATTCCTGAGGTACAAGCAACATTACAACAAATCGAATCTTTCTCAGAGAAGGTGTTGTCAGGTGATTGGAAGGGGTATACAGGCAAAGCTATTACAGATGTTGTAAACATTGGTATTGGTGGATCTGACTTAGGTCCTCAAATGGTTGTAGACGCATTACAATACTACAAGACCTCGTTAAACATGCATTTTGTTTCCAATGTAGATGGAGACCATGTGTCTGAGGTTATAAAAAATTTAAACCCTGAAACAACCCTATTTTTGATTGTTTCTAAAACATTTACCACTCAAGAAACAATCAGCAATGCAGAAACCATCAAATCGTGGTTTTTAGAAGCTGCCTCACATGAGGATATTGCCAAACACTTTGTGGCGGTGTCTACCAATATGGATGCGGTATTAAACTTTGGAATCGCTGCTGACAATGTGTTTACGATGTGGAATTGGGTCGGAGGTCGTTTTTCTTTGTGGAGTGCTGTTGGACTATCCATCAGTTTGGCTGTTGGTTTTGAGCATTTCAAAGCATTGCTAACAGGAGCCAATGAAATGGACGAGCACTTTAAAAACACTTCCTTAGAACAAAACATTCCAGCATTATTGGGGCTTTTAAGTGTTTGGTACAATAATTTCTACGGAGCTGAAACCGAAGCCATATTGCCATATGCACAGTACCTTGAAAAATTGACTCCTTATTTGCAACAGGCCATTATGGAAAGCAATGGTAAAAGTGTCGATAGAAACGGTGATGTTATAGATTACCAAACAGGAAATATAGTATGGGGTAGTACCGGTACCAACATGCAACATGCTTTTATGCAATTGGTGCATCAAGGTACCAAGTTGATACCTTGTGAATTTATAGGTTTTGAAAAACCACTACATGGAAAACAAGAACACCACAACAAATTGATGTCAAACTTTTACGGACAGCAAGAAGCCTTGTGTTTTGGAAAAACAAAAGAGGCAGTTGTCAGTGAAGGTAAAACTGCGGATGCGGTAGTTCCTTTCAAAGTTTTTGCAGGGAACAAACCTAGTACAAGTATACTTATTGAAAAGTTGAGTCCTAACTCTTTGGGGAAGCTAATTTCCTTATACGAACACAAGATTTTCGTACAAGGTGTTGTTTGGAACATTTACAGCTACGACCAATGGGGTGTTGAATTAGGAAAAGTTTTGGCGAATCAAATTTATGCTGCAAAGTTTCAATAAATACTATTACATGCATTTCACAAAAGACCTTACTTTTAACAGTAAGGTCTTTTTTTTTATCTAAATGTTAACTATTGTTAATTTTGGTAACGTTAATTTAACATTAGAGACTGTATGTATAGTTATTGTTAAGTCATGAAGTGTTTTTTTTGGGCAACAGTTAAGATTCTCTTAAAGTAGTTAAAGAGATGTTAATGTAATTTTGCAATACTAAATTTTAATATAAATAATTAAAAATGAAAAAATTTCAAAGTTATTTGAGTTTGTTTTTCTTGTTAGCGGTGGTGACGGTAAACGCACAGATGCTAAAGGGAACAGTTGTTGACGAGACTGGAGCACTTCCAGGAGCGAATGTTTTTGTAAAAGGAACGACTACAGGAATGAATACCGATTTTGACGGTAATTTCTCTTTTGATGCTAAAGTGGCTTCTGGAGAGTTAGTTATTTCTTTTGTTGGTTACGCCAACACAGTAGTTGCTTTTGACGGTAACAATTTGGATTTAGGAACGATTGTATTAAAGCCTTCTTCTGTTGGTTTGGAAGAGGTAATGGTCATGGCATCTTATGCAATTGGAAGAAAAACACCGGTTGCCGTTTCTACAATCAAAGCTGAGGCAATAGAAGTAAAATTGGGAGCTCAAGAATTTCCTGAGATTTTAAAAGCAACACCTGGTGTATACGTTACTAAAACGGGAGGTGGATACGGAGATTCTCGTATCAACTTACGTGGATTTAATTCTGAGAATATTGGGGTGATGATCAATGGTATACCTGTAAATGACATGGAAAATGGTCGTGTATACTGGTCTAACTGGGCTGGATTAAACGATGTTACATCTTCTATGCAGGTGCAAAGAGGATTGGGAGCATCAAAAATTGCAGTTCCTTCTGTTGGAGGTACTATTAATATTGTTACTAAAACTACAGATGCTGAACAAGGAGGAGTGATCAGAACTTCTTTGGGTAACAACGGAAATGAAAAATCATCTTTCACTTACTCTTCAGGTTTATTGGAAAACGGATTGGCTACTACAGTTTCTATGTCTAAATTGTCTGGAGATGGTTATGTACAAGGTACACCATTCGAAGGATTTAACTACTTCTTAAACGTGTCTAAAGTACTGAACGAAAAACATAAATTAGCATTTTCTGTTTTTGGAGCTCAACAAGTTCATGGACAACGTTACAACAGACTGTCTATTCCTCAGTACAGAGAAACAAATCTAGGAGGGCAACGTTTGAACTTAGACTGGGGGTATAGAAATGGTCAGATGATGCACACTTCTTACAACTACTACCACAAACCTCAAATGTCATTGAACCACTACTGGACAATCAATGAAAAGATGACTTTGAATTCTTCTGTATATGCATCATTCGGTAATGGAGGCGGAAGAAGAACAAGAGGAACTAAATTTGGTTTTGGTGAGCAAAATTACAGAATGGGTGGTATTTTTGATCAGCCTATTGACTTTGATTTGATTGCTGCTGAAAACACTGCTGCAGGTACTGCTGGATCAAGTGATATTTTATACAACTCAGTGAACAACCACAAGTGGTTCGGTGGTATTTCAACATTTAACTACGATATTACTGAAGATCTTGTGTTTACTGCTGGTCTTGATGCAAGATACTACATAGGAGAACACTACTACGAAGTATATGATTTGTTGGGAGGATCTCACTATGAGTATACACAACGTACAAAAACTAAAGATGCTGAAGGAAACGATATCAGAAGAGAGTTGATCTTAAGAAAAGGAGATCGTTTTAGTAAGGACAACGTTGCAGATGTATTGTGGGGAGGATTGTTTGGTCAGTTGGAATACACGATGGATGATTTGACAGTGTTTGGTTCTGCTGCAATCAACCAAACAAGATATTCTAAAGTAGACAACTTGAACTACTTGGAAACAGATCCGGCAAAAGATGCTGAAGCTGCAGATTTCTTTGGTTTCAACATGAAAGGGGGAGCTAACTACAATATAGACGACATGCACAATGTATTTGTGAATGGAGGGATTATCTCTAGAGCACCATTCTTGAGAAATGTTTACGAAAGTGATTTCAGTAATAACTTAAATGCTGATGCGGTAAACGAGCAGGTATATTCAGCTGAATTGGGGTATGGATTTAAATCTTCCTACTTCTCTGCAAATGTAAATGCTTACAGAACTTACTGGTTGGATAAGTCTTTGTCTAGAACAAGACCAGATGCTGAAGGAAATATTGTGTTTCAAAACTTTACAAACATCAACGCGATGCACCAAGGTTTAGAAATGGACTTTTCTGCAAAAATCTCGAAACAATTATCAATGACAGGAATGGTTTCTTTGGGAGATTGGAATTGGATATCTGACGGTACTGGTCAAGCAGTGGATCAAGATGGTGTTATCTTAGCAGATACTACTATTTATGCCGATGGATTGAAAGTTGGAAACTCTGCTCAAACTACATTTGCCGCTGGTTTTAAATTCAAAGCTGACAAAAATACTTCATTCACAATTGACTGGAATTACGCTGGGAAAAACTTTGCTGACTTCAACATCGATTCAGTAACATCACCTGGTTCACCTCAACCTTGGGAAATGCCTGAATTTAATTTATTCGATTTGGGAGCAGTTCACAAGTTTAAGTTTGCTGATTTAGATGCACAACTTTCTGGTAACCTTCACAATATCTTTAATACAGAATACATCTCTGATGCAAGAGGATTCAGTATGCAAGAAGCTATCGTGTACTACGGTGCTGGAAGAACATTCAACTTAGCTTTAAAAGTTAAATTTTAATAAACGTATATTACCATGAAAAAAATATTTTCAATCTTTACATTGATAGCATTACTCTTTGCATCATGTGATCCATTAGAAGACATCTACACAGAAGTAGATAAAGAAATTAGTATGAATGAGGCCATTTATAAAATAAAAGGAAGTGCTGAGTTCGTAATGACTGATGAGGACTACGATGGTTTGGACTTGACGAACTCATACTTTACAAATGACTCTGTAGCAAAAGTTATGATTGCTGAGCATTTATTAGACTTGTATCCTACATGGGGTAAATTGTCTTCTGCATTGGTTACTTACCAAATCGATCAAGGAGATTATTCGGACCTTGACAAGTACACAGGTGCTTCTAAGTATTTTATCTCAGAAGATGAGTA
>JBMZVD010000019.1:0-29311 GCA_049625305.1 Flavicella sp. | reverse complement strand
ATACCCCGTTACCAACTTATTACAAAACACATACTACTCACAAGCCTCAAACATGACATATAGCAGTTTATAAAGAAGGTTTACACTAGTAATAAAAACCTTAAAAACTTGTTTTTGACTATGTATATCCATGGTTTTCATGCTGATATAAATATACATTTGTAACATATCTTTTCAAAGGATACCAAACTCAAATTGTATAACTAAAAATAATCAACATGAAAACAAGTCTTTTAAGAATTTTAATGATTGTAGTTTTATTGACCTCAATTGCCTGTGAGGAAAAAGCTACAAAGAAAAAAGAAACAACTACTCCTGTCGAAAATGAAGTATCCCTTGAAATAGAAAAACCACAATTAACTTTTGGCTTTATCAAATTGACAGATATGGCACCTTTAGCAATTGCTAAAGAAAAAGGATTTTTTGAAGAAGAAGGTCTTTTTGTTTCTGTAGAAGCACAGTCAAACTGGAAAAACATATTGGATCGTGTGATTGATGGACAATTGGACGGATCACATATGCTTGCAGGACAACCCATAGCTGCTGGAGCAGGATTTGGAAGACAAGCTGAACTTGTAACCCCTTTTTCCATGGACCTCAACGGAAATGGAATTACAGTTTCAAACGAAGTATGGTCTATGATGAAACCAAACATCCCTAGAAACGAAGAAGGAAAACCTGTACATCCAATCAAAGCAGCCTCTTTAAAGCCTGCAATCAAAGCTTACAATGAAAAAGGCAATGCCTTTAAAATGGGAATGGTCTTTCCTGTATCTACTCACAATTACGAGATTCGTTATTGGTTGGCAGCAGATGGAATTCATCCTGGAATGTATACCAAAGAAAATATTCAAGGACAAGTTGATGCTGAAGTTTTACTATCTGTTACTCCTCCACCACAAATGCCAGCGACGTTAGAAGCAGGAACTATCTACGGATATTGCGTTGGAGAACCATGGAATCAACAAGCTGTTTTTAAAGGAATAGGAGTACCTGTAGTTACCAATTACGACATTTGGAAGAACAACCCAGAGAAAGTGTTTGTAATGACCAAAAACTTTGTCGAAAAATACCCAAACACTGCAGTTGCAGTAACCAAAGCTTTGATTCGTGCAGGAAAATGGTTGGACACTCCAGGCAATAGAACTGAAGCAGTTAAAATACTTTCAATGTCCCAATACGTTGGTGCTGATGAAATGGTTTTAGCTAACTCAATGACTGGTACTTTTGAATTTGAAAAAGGAGACAAACGAAGCATGCCAGACTTCAATGTATTCTACAGACATTTCGCCACATACCCTTACTACTCAGATGGAATATGGTTTTTGACACAAATGAGAAGATGGGGTCAAATACCTAGCGCAAAACCTGCAGCATGGTACAGTGAAAAAATCAAGGAAATCTACCGCCCTGACCTTTGGACAAAAGCAGCTAAAATTTTGGTTTCCGAAGGGAAAATTCCCGCTTCAGACATTCCAGAAACGGATGGATTCAAACCAGCAACAAAAGACTTTATTGACGAAAAAACCTACGATGCCAAAGACCCAATTGGATATATCAATAGTTTTAAAATCGGAAACAAAGATTAGGCACACACACCGCAGAATTAAGAACTATTTCATCAGAAGAGTTAAACAATCAAAAATACTTCTGAAAAAATCATAAAAACAACACAATGAAAGATGCTGTACTAAAAACACTTCGCTTTCTGGGACTTGGATTCTTAGAGCCAGTAATACGTTTAATTTCAGGAGAAGACTCAAAAAAGTATACGATTGAAATTTTGAAAAAAATCGTAGCCCCCATCGCTTCTATTATTTTATTTATTGGAGTTTGGTATACTGGATCAAAGTCTCTCTATGAAACTGAAGCCAATTACGCAATTCAAAAAACTTTGAATGAGCAAGGACAAAAAGAAGCCGACAAATTAAAAAAATGCATTCAATCAGGAGACCTAAGCTGCCAACCTAACACCCTTCCTTCCCCAAGGCAGGTATGGGCCTCTTACAAGCTCTTATTGAAAGACCACAAAGCAATTACAGCCGATAAAAAAGCCTTTAAACTAAAGACTGCCAAACTCAATGAAAAACGAATTTCTCAAGGAAAAAGTCCGATAACCTATACAGGAAGACCTTCGTTTGTAGATCAAATTTACACCAGTTTAAAAACGGTATTCGCCGGCTTTCTGTTGGCTTTTTTAATTGCAACACCTATCGGAATTATTATTGGACTTAGTGATACTTTGAGAAATTCATTCAACTGGTTGATCCAAATCCTAAAACCCGTTTCCCCTGTTGTATGGCTATTGTTAGTTTTTATGATTGTCAAAACCTTGACCAAAGAAGCACAAGGAGACACCTCTTTCATCATTTCATTTATCAGTGTTGGACTATGTTCTATGTGGGCTACTCTTGTCAACACTACAATGGGAGTATCTTCAGTGGATAAAGACTACATTAATGTCGCAAAAGTACTAAAACTTGGAACCCTCCAAAAAATATTCAAAGTAATACTACCGGCATCATTACCTCTAATTTTTACTGGATTACGAATTACTTTATCGGTCGCATGGATGGTACTGATTGCTATTGAACTCTTAGCACAAAGCCCTGGATTGGGATCATTTGTATGGGAAGAATTTCAGAACGGAGCCAACGACTCTAACTCTAAAATTATTGTTGCCATGTTTGTCATTGGTATTATCGGTTTCCTACTAGATCGTATCATGTTAACTATTCAAAAATTTATTTCATTTGACAAAAATGAAGGAATGTAAAATCATAGAAAATGGCATATTTAGAACTAAAAAACGTCACCAAGACATATAGCTCAGGTACAGATACTACACATGTTCTTGAAAACATCAATTTGAAAATTGAAGAAGGTGAATTTGTAGCTATTGTGGGTTTTACTGGAAGTGGAAAAACAACATTAATCAACCTTATCAATGGACTCGAAACCCCTACAAGTGGAGAAATTCTTTTCAAAGATAAACCCATTAAAGGCACCAGTCATGAGAGAGGAGTCATTTTTCAAAACTACTCACTACTCCCTTGGCTTACAGTCTACCAAAATGTAGAAATGGCTGTCAAAGAGGCGTTTCCTAAAAAACCAAAAAAAGAGAGAGATACCATTATCAAAGAATACATCGAAATGGTTAAACTATCTCCAGCAATCAACAAAAGACCGAAAGAATTATCGGGCGGTATGCGACAAAGAGTTTCTGTAGCACGAGCATTGTCTATGGACCCCGAAATGATCTTGATGGACGAACCCTTGGGAGCTCTTGACGCATTGACTAGAGGAAACCTCCAAGATGAAATTTTGAGCATTTGGAACAAAAACAAAAGAACCGCCCTACTAATTACTAACGATGTTGACGAAGGGCTCTACATGGCTGATAGAATCATTCCATTACGCCCAGGACCAAAAGCAAGCTTAGGCCCAGAATTTAAAATTGACATTGAAAGACCTAGAGACAAAACCGCGCTAAACGACAGTAACTCTTATAAAAAAACAAGAAATCAATTGATTGAGTACTTGATGAATATCGGGAGCGAAAGAAAGTCTTCTTCAACAAACAAATTCGAACTTCCTGATTTGCAAGCAAAAGACTTGCGATGGGATTTTTAGACACTATCACTATGGAAACAAACACAATTCTTCAAACAAAACTCGCGCCGAAAGAGGTAATGCTAGACTTAGTAGACCTAAAAAAAGTATACCCAAGTCCAAAGGGTGACTACACCGTTCTAGAAAACTTAAACTTACAAGTAAAAAAAGAAGAGTTTATCACCATAATAGGACACTCAGGTTGCGGAAAAACAACCATGCTATCCATGATTGCAGGTCTCAATGAAATTACAGATGGAAAAATCTCAGTACTCGGTTCTTCTATCAAGGGACCAGGACCTGATAGAGGTGTTATTTTCCAAGCCCCAAGCTTAATGCCTTGGATGACAGCACTTGAAAATGTAATGCTGGGTGTCAAACAAGTTTTCCCACATGGAACCAAAAAACAACGGGAAGATATTTGCAAGTATTACCTCAATAAAGTAGGACTTGATGGTGCTTTTCATAAAAGAGCCTCTGAACTCTCTCAGGGTATGCAACAAAGAGTTGGAATTGCAAGAGCGTTTGCAATCAAACCTAAAGTTCTTCTCTTGGACGAACCATTTGGGATGCTAGATTCTTTGACTAGAGGTGAACTTCAAGATGTTCTCATTGAAATATGGAACAAAGAAAAAATTACGGCAGTCATGATCACACATGATGTTGACGAAGCCATTTTTTTATCTGACAGAGTAGTCATGATGACAAGCGGCCCCAAAGCAAAAATTGGAGACATCTTAAACGTGGATTTTGAAAGGCCGAGATCTAGAAAACAAATATTAAACCACGAAAATTATTACAAATACAGAAAACATCTAATAGACTTCTTAGAACACTAAAAGTATCTTGTTTGTTGTTTTCACTTTTATAAAAACATAAAATAGCTTAAATTATATAAGCACAATAGAGTATTCACATCAACTAAATCAACAATTATGAAACTTAAAAAATTAGCAATTGTAATTCTCATTTTAGCAACAACTCAGATGAAAGCTCAATTCTCTCTAAGCGGAGAATTTATTCCAAGAACGGAATATAGAAATGGTTTTAGCACAACCATATTAGAAGACACTGAACCAGGAATCGCTACATCAGTAAGAGCTGCTTTAAAAGCTACCTACAAAAGCGAAGGATACACTACGCACCTGAATATACTGGAAGTATTTACCATGGGAGACAGACAGCAATTATCCACAGCTGGCAACGGAAATCTTCGAGTTCAAGAAGCATGGGCTGACTTGAAACTAGGTACATCGTCCAGTCTTAAAATTGGGCGTCAAGGAATTGCATATGACGATCAAAGAATTATGGGAACTGTAGGTTGGGCGCAGCAAATGAGAACCCACGACGCAGCAGTTTTTAAATATGCAAAAAAAGAGATATCGGTAGACCTTGGTGTTGCTTATAACCAAAACGGCGTATCAATTTCTGGTAATGACTATTTGAACACAAAAATGTTTTCGTACAAAACGATGCAGTACATACATGCCAATAAAAAATCTGAGAACGCAAACCTAAGCGCTTTAATATTGAATACTGAATTTCAAGACGCTTCTTCAGGTGATGACACTGTCACTAGCTTATTGACAGCAGGTCTTCACGCTGACTACAAATTGAATAAGTTGAAGTTGAGCGCAAATGCATTCATACAAGACGGAGATAGGTCTTCAGAAAGCACTCCTTACTTAGCTAGTTTAGATGCTGCTTACAAAGCTACTAACAAAACAACATATGGTTTAGGTGCAGAAATCATCTCTGGGAAGAGTACAGAAACTTCATATGGATTCTTTCCCGTATATGGAACCAACCACAAATTCAACGGTTTCATGGATCGATTCTATGTCGGGAACTACGCAAAAGGTAACGGCCTAATTGACCTTCACACATCCGTTGCAACAAAACTTGGAAAAGGCTACAACCTTATGGTAAAAGCCTTACATTTCATGGAGGAAACAGAATCTGAAAACATTGGATCTGAAATAGACTTAGTTCTCGCTAAAGCGTTTAATGGATATACTGTCAAAGTTGGATATTCTCAATTTTTTGAAAGCAATGATATTCCTGAAGCAAAAAGCACTCAAAACTGGGCTTGGGCGATGTTAATCATAAAGCCAAAATTCCTTTAAGATTACTGAAATGAATTAAGAAATATTCACACCCAAAAAGCAATCCTTTTTGGGTGTTATTTAAAAATTTTAAATAGCAAACATACAAAACACACTTATAGCACTACATAACAATAGAAATTTTAAGACGACAAATAGCCATAATCAACAAAAAGAAAGGATAAATATTAGATACTTGTAAAATAATGTTAAAATTAGGTAGATATACGCAAAAAAATACGTAAATTACCTAGAATCGATAAAAGAAAAATATATCTTTACATCCCTAATTTTTTTTTAAAACAATGATAAAAATTCTTTTGGCAGACGACCACTTACTCGTTAGAAACGGTATCAAATCCTTACTAGAGGAAGATGCATCTATACGCGTCGTTGGAGAAGCATCCAACGGTCAAGAGGCATTACATATGGTCCAAGATATTCAGCCAGATTTATTAATAATTGACGTAAGAATGCCTATCATGGATGGTATCGAGGCTGTAGGAAAACTTAAAGAATACTCTGATACAACAAAAGCAATTGTATTATCAATGCATGACTCTGAGGAATACATCCTTAAATCTGTAGAAGCAGGAGCTAGTGGATACCTTCTAAAAGACACTGGAAAAGAAGAATTTTTGAAAGCGATTAACACTATTTTTAAAGGTGGAAAATATTTCAGTGGAGATATCTCAAATGCTATAGTATCTGGATACCTTCAAAACTCAAGCAAACCTAAAACTACAAGTATTCTTCAGAAACCAACCCATGGTTTGACAAAAAAAGAAATCGAAATTCTCAGTCAAATATTAGCTGGTAAAACAAATACTGAAATATCCGAGATTTTAGGTAAAAGCAAAAGAACCGTCGAAACCCACCGTTTCAACTTAATGAAAAAGCTAAATGTCAAAAACCTTATGGAATTGTCGTCTAAAGCCAAATCATTGGGATTTTAAGATACTGAAATCAACTTCTTTTTTGTAGCAGTAACTGTAGTGTGAATTATAAATACGTATACAATTACGTATTTATACGTAATTTTGTAACTTTGTCAAAACCAACATTTCTATTTGTACAACATTCAAATAGATTGCAATTATAATTTGAGAAAACAACTTTATGTCAATATCTAAATCCTACAAAACTACTTGCTCATATTGTGGTGTTGGCTGTGGAATCATCGTTGAAAAATCACACAGTGGTAAAATCAAAGTGAAAGGCGATCCTGAACACCCTACAAATAAAGGAATGTTATGCTCAAAAGGAATGAACCTCCACTACGTGAGTCAGGATACAACTGACAGAATCACACACCCTAGTATGCGATGGAGCAAAGACCATCCATTGGAAAAAGTATCCTGGGATACAGGACTTGAAAGAGCTGCCGCTGTATTTAAAAGCATTATCAAAAAACACGGACCTAATAGCGTTGGTTTTTATGTTTCAGGTCAGTGCCTCACGGAAGAATATTACCTAGTCAATAAATTGACCAAAGGTTTTATTGGAACTAACAATGTGGACACCAACTCTAGATTGTGTATGAGTTCTGCTGTGGTTGGATATAAAAAAACTATTGGAGACGATAATGTACCTGTCGCATATGAAGACATTGAATTGGCTGATACCTTTTTAATTTCAGGAGGTAACCCTGCATGGTGCCATCCAATCCTGTTTAGAAGACTCGAAAAACACAAAGAAGAAAATCCAGCAACAAAAATCATTGTTGTCGACCCGAGAAAAACGCAAACCTGTGCTATAGCTGACTTACACCTACAGATATTACCTGGTACAGATGTAATTCTAAACAACGCAATTGCAAAACGATTGATTGACAAAAAAAAGATCAACTACAAATTCATAAGAGAACACACAAACAACTTTGATACCCTAAAAGAACTTGTATCTAAAACTTCATTGTCAAAAGCAGCAAAAATTTGTGGTATTAGTGTAAGTGATATAAAACTCGCAGCTCAATATATTGGCAATGCAAAAGGTTTCATCACTATGTGGACCATGGGACTTAATCAAAGCGTTATTGGAGTCGATAAAAATGTATCTCTATTGAATCTTTCCCTTATTACGGGGCAGATCGGAAAACCAGGCTCAGGTCCTTTTTCACTTACAGGACAGCCAAATGCCATGGGAGGTCGTGAAGTTGGAGGTATGGCCAATTTACTAGCAGCCCACAAAAATCTTGCAAATCCTAAAGACAGAAAAGAAGTAGCCGCGTATTGGGGTAGTAATGACATCTCAGAAAAACCTGGGCTTACCGCCACTGAAATGTTTGATGCACTAGACAAAGGTACTATGAAAGCCATATGGATTATCTGTACGAATCCTGTTGTTAGCCTACCTGATTCAAACAAAGTAGAACGTGCACTAAAAAAGGCAAAATTTGTTGTTGTACAAGATATTTCCCACAATTCAGAAACTACTGAATTTGCAGACTTATTGCTTCCTGCAGCAGGTTGGTTAGAAAAGGAGGGAACTATGACAAATTCTGAAAGAAGAATAAGTTACCTACCCAAAGGAATTGAACCACCAGGAGAAGCCTTGGCAGATGCAGAAATCCTGTGGAAATTTGCACAAAAAATGAAGTTCGCTGGATTTAATTACAAAAATGTTAGCGAAGTCTACGATGAACATTGTGCGCTGACAAAGGGAACTAAAATTGATATTTCAGGACTTTCTCACAAAAGACTTATTGAAGAGGGTAGCATGCAATGGCCTGTTCCCGACTCAAAACACAAAGGCACAACAAGACTTTATACAGATTTAAAATTTGATACACCTACCGGTAGAGCTGCCTTTAATATTCCTAATAATATTGTCAACAAATCTGAAGAAACAAGTACCGAGTATCCATTAATTCTCAACACAGGAAGGATAAGAGATCAATGGCACACCAGAACAAAAACAGGAAAAGTCCAGAGACTCAACAATCATATCGACGGTCCTTACCTTGAAATAAATGGTGTTGACGCACACAAAAGAAAACTTAAGGAAGGGGATATCGTTAGTATAACGAGCAGAAGAGGAGCAGCTAGAGTACCCGTAAAAATAAGTTATGATATTAAAAAAGGGACAGTCTTTATGCCTATGCACTTTGGTCGGATATTAAAAAGTGATGCTGGAAGAGCCAACAACCTAACGAACAATCTTATTGATCCAATATCAAAAGAACCAGACTTCAAATATGCAGCTGTTCAGGTAATTAAATATCAAAAAGAGAAACAAAAAATTTGTATCATTGGAGCTGGAGCTGCTGCCTACCGCTTCGTACAAACCTACAGAGAAAATAATGATACTGACGAAATTGAGGTGTTCTCCAAAGAAGAAACTCCATTTTACAACCGAGTACTTTTACCTGAATATGTGAGTGAGGAATTGACTTGGCAACAACTTCAAAAAATCAAAAAAGGAGAGCTCGAAAAATTAAACGTAAAACTACATGCCAAAAATCACATCGTTTCGATAGATCGTAAACAAAAGCAAATAACTGACAGTAAAGGAGACATACACTCATACGATTTATTAGTCATGGCAACGGGTAGTAGAGCCTTCATACCTAAAGACACTCAAATAGACCAACCAGGAAGGTTCACCATGAGAAATAAAGCAGATGCAGACGGGTTGAAAGAATACCTTGAAGCTACGGGACTTCCTCATGAAGAACAACACGTTGTTATTGTTGGAGGTGGTTTGCTTGGATTGGAACTAGCCGCAGCACTTAACAAAAGAAATGTAAATATCACGCTCATACAAAGAGCCGGAAGATTAATGGAAAGACAATTGGACAAAGTAACAAGTAGACTGCTTGCTCAAGATGTTCAAGAAAGAGGAATACAAGTATACTTTGACAATGAAGTGAGTACTGTATTTGAAAACGATGAAATCAACAGTCTTTCTATCAACTTAAAAACAGGAAAAACACTATCGGCCAACGCTATTGTTTACGCAATTGGTACCAGACCCAATATTGAACTAGCGAGACTTTCAAAACTGACAACTCAAAGAGGTATTGTAGTAAATGACTACTTACAAACGAGTGACCCCAATATTTTTGCAATGGGTGAAATCGCAGAGTTTAAAAATAATTTGTTTGGGATTACTTCAGCAGCAGAACAACAAGCAGACATTGCTGCGAAATACATATTAGGCGACCCAAATAGTTACTACAAAGGTTCTGTACTTATGAATATTCTAAAGTTTGAAGATTTAGACTTGTGTAGTATTGGAACTGTTGAGTTTCCAGAGAATGACCCTAGATACGAGGAGATATTACTCATGGATGTCAGCAAAAGGTTTTACAAAAAATGCATCGTAAAAGATGACCGTCTTGTGGGAGCAATCATGATGGGAGATAAAAGTGACTTCGCAGAATTTAAAAGCCTTATTGAAGACCAAACGGAACTATCAGATAAAAGAGACGAGCTTTTGAGAGGACAAAACAACTCAGAACCTGTGATAGGTAAACTTATTTGTTCATGCAGCCAAGTAGGGGAAGGTAATTTAACAGCAGTCATAGAAAGTGGTTGTAACGATTTTTCAAAACTCTGTAAAACTACAGGTGCAGGACTTGGTTGTGGTAGCTGCAAACCAGAAATAAGAGATATTTTAAAAAGTGTAACTGTTTAATTTACTTGGTATGAAATCTAATGATTTACAACGAATTTTTATAAAAGGTGGGGTGCTCTCTCCAGGTGAATTAAAGCAAATCACAAAACTAGCAGAATCTTTAAATTTAAAAGAAATTTCTTTTGGGTCTCGACAAGATATCAACCTCAGCTTTAAAGAAGAGGATATAAAAAAGCTTGAAGAATTTCCAGAATTGACTATGGATGTGGTCTCTGAAATGTCTAGTCAAAATATAGTATGTTCTTATGTGTCAGCAGATATTTTTAAAAGTACACCCTGGGTAAACGGTGTAAAATATTTGTACATATTGGAAAACTTTAGACACAATCCTAGATTAAAAATAAACATAACAGACCCAAAACAACAATTAGTCCCCTTATTCAGCGGCGCTCTTAACTTTATCGCCTCAGAGCATGAAGATTATTGGTATTTAAACCTTAGACTTCCTCACTGGGAAAAACCTGTTTTCTATCCCGTTTTGATTTTTAGTTATGACCTTCATAAAATATCTCAAGAAATAGAAAGTATCTACCAGGATGCCGACGATGTTGAAGAGCTATTTGATCTTGTTAACGCTCATATAGAAACCAACAATAGAAGTATTGAAAAAGACTTAAAAGTAATCACAGAGCCTTTTCCTTATTACGAGGGAATGAATAGTATGGGCAACAACAAATATTGGCTTGGTTTGTACTGGAGGAACAATAAATACGACCTACAGTTTTTAAAAGACTTTTCAGATTTCTGTTTGGATCACAAAGTTGGGAAAATATGCATTACTCCTTGGAAAAGCATCATCGTAAAGGGTATATACAAAGAAGACAAACTCACTCTTGAAAAATTCTTAGGAAAAAGAGGAATTAATGTAAGGCACTCTTCGTTGGAATTGAATTGGCACATTCCTGTTGCAGATTCCAATGCTCTTTCCCTAAAAGAATTTATTGTAAAAAGTTTTGATCAAAATGACATTAGTACTTATGGAATGTCTTTTGGCATCAGCTACCAAGGTGACAACACTTTTTATTTCACCTCAGTAGTAGTAGAACAAAACAAGGCTCCGAGTATTGTAAAAGATTTCATTGTGAGACCTACATTTAATGTTCTGTTTGCAAAAAACTTTGACCCTAACACGCAAGAATATATCGTATACGCTCAAGACGTAGACAAAATTGAATTGCCTGGACTCTTGATGGAATTGAGTAAGATGTACTTTGAAAAGCTCGGTGAAACAAATAATGACTCAAGTTCTAAAAGCGAGCAAAAAGAAGTTCCTATTTTGTCTGAGGTGTACCAGTGTAAAGACTGTCTATCAATCTATGACAGTGCTTTCGGGGATAGTTCTGTTGGCATACCTCCTAACACTCCTTTCAATAAATTACCTGATGACTATGTATGTAATGTCTGCGAAGGCGACAAAACACTTTTCGAAAAGACACAAATTTAAAAATTTAAATAAGTATTAAATCATTTAATCCATAGCTGTAAGCGTATTCACAGTCTGAATGGAACCGTCTTCGTTGTGTATTAATTCTGTCACCTTGACATTTCTTAGATTGGTTTGTTTTGACAATTGAATATCGTGGTAAAACAAGTACCATTTTCCTTTCACCTCAACAACTGAATGATGGTTTGTCCATCCTTTTACAGGATGGTTCATGATACCTTGGTAAACAAAAGGACCGTATGGGCTTTTCCCAGTTGCATACACTAAAAAATGTGTATCTCCTGTTGAGTAACTCAAATAATAGGTCCCATTGTATTTGTGCATCCAACAAGCCTCAAAAAAACGCCTGTCTAAGTCTTTGGTCAAAATAGCATTGCCCTCTGCATCTAGAATTTGAATTTCTTTTACCTCTTCTGCGAAGCCCAACATGTCATCCGTCATTTTTGCTATTCTTGGAGAAATTGCAGGACTTTCTGGAATCCCTCTGTCTTGCTTTGAACAATCAGAAGGTGTGTAAGAATTATTTTCCCATCGCTGCAATTGCCCTCCCCAAATACCTCCGAAATACATGTAATAACTGCCATCATCATCTTTAAAAACTGCTGGATCTATACTGTAACTTCCTGGAATAAAATCGGGTTCTGCTGTAAAAGGACCTTCAGGTTTACTTGATACAGCTACCCCAATTCTAAATACATCCTCTTTGTCTTTTGTTGGAAAATACAAATAGTAATTTCCATTTTTTTCTGCTGCATCAGGCGCCCAAAACTGTCGTTTAGCCCAAGGAACATCTTTTAACTCCAATGCAGGTTCATGAATAGTAACAGGACCTCCAATACTATCCATAGACAAAACATGGTAATCTTTCATACTGTACTGACTTCCACAATCGTCATCCACAATTGTACTTTCGATATCGTGAGACGGATAAACATAAATCTTTCCATTAAAAACATGCGCTGAGGGATCTGCTGTATAGATTTCAGAGACCAAAGGCACATTCAAAAACCCAGGTTCTGCAGCCACTTTTTTCGCAATTACTCCCTTTGTGAGTTCTTGTTGTTTCTTTGTAATACAACCGATCATAGACACAATAAAAATCACTAAAAACAAACGATTCATGAAATTCTCCATATTTATATATTTTTATTAAAACCTAATTATACTGATTACTTGTGCTAGATAAATAAGCTAAAAAACTTCTTTTACTACTGAGACCTCATCTAAAAAATAGGTAGTACCTGCCTCCAAATACCAAAATTTTAAGCGCCCTTTTGCATTGGAATGATCCATCGTAAACGTGTGGGTAAAAACTGACCAATCTTTAGAAAGGAAAAATTGTTTGTTCTGAAAACTTCCTTTTTTATCCGATTGAAAAACCAAACCCAACTTTCCACTCCCCTCAGATCCTCTTTTCGCTGCAAAAGTAATTGTTATCTCATCTCCTGTTTGTATTTGAAAAAAACTATTAAAGGAAGAACTTACAAACCATGGTTTTTCACCTAAAGAAATAACTTCACAACGCAGTGCTTTGTTACTTCCTTCTATAACATCTATCTTTTCAATAGAAAAATTAGCTTCTCCAGCTCCTTTGGACTGGTGAGACCACCAGAAAAAACCACCTTTTCCATTGGTTTTTTCAAGATTGCTGTTTTTCAAATCAAGTGCCTGAGCACCAACTCGTTCCGACAAAAAAACAAATAAGAATAGTAAATAAATAACCGTTACCAACCTAAACTTCATAGTAGCTTATTTTAGACTTATCAAATATAACTCCTCAAATACAAGCATACTTAATAATTTTGAAGCAAAAAGTAGCAGTATTGAGCAAAACATGCTAAACACTAAGATTACAATGAAAAATACACTGACTCATCTCAATATTTTACAATTTTAAAAGCACCCATTTGAGTATGTAGTATATAGACACCATCTGTGAATAAAGACAAGTCTAAATAATCTCCATGAGATTTCAACAAAACCTCTCCTGTTATTTTGTGTAAAGAATATGGAACTGACTCAGACAAAAACACAACCCCAATTGTTGGGTTAGGATAGACTCTAAAAGTAGCCCCTAGTAATGAGTCACCTAAACTCAAATGATCGTAGGTACCATCATCATCCAAATCAACCGCTTCCACAGCTCCAATATCAATAATCTCGTCTTCTCTCGGAACATCGTAAAAATCATTGATAGGAATATTACCATGCTGTAAACCTGCATTTAAAGCCTGACTATCAGCCTGCAACCTAAAGTCAAAATTAGCAGCATCCACAAACAAAGGGTCAACAGTTACGGAAGTTCCAGGACCAAAATCAGTTCTTCCTTTTACCAATATATTGTTGGAAGCTTCAAAATTTTCAGAATTAGCTTTGTCGTAAATTTTATATCCGTAATCATTGTCAAATCTTGGCCAACTTATATTGTTATACATTTTGACATCCGCCGACCCATTGACTGTAATTCCAGAAGAGCTTTGTCTACCAGAACTCAAGGGTACCGCACCATTCATATAACTAGTATTATTGGTTACAATTGCTCGGTCTGTTTTATGAACCACCAAGCCGTTGATTCCATTTCCATACATGATATTGTTAGCAAAGTAATACCATCCATAAAAATATGTATCTCTATTTCTAGTTACATAACAACCTGAACCATCTATAATATAATCTTGCCTGTAGGTTCCATAGGGAGATTCAGCCTCTTGATCATAAGTCGAATTGTAATAAGGAATATTGTTGTAATTGTCATAAGCCAAATTGTTGGTAATCCGCATTTTAATGATACTTTTTGTATCAATATCTTTGGACTCTGCAAAAACCAAAGCACTTTCGGCATTAGAAGACCACCAAGTATTGTTGTATACTGTATTGTAACTCACTTCACAGTAGTCACCTTTGTTGACACGTATCCCTGAATTCGGACAATCGTGAATGATATTGTTTTTGATGGTAATATGATGCCCACTCCAAATAGCAATTCCTCGACCTTTGTAATAGTTGTCTTGAATCAAGCGATTGGCAAATGCCTCTTCGTAGTTGATTCGCTGATTGGGTCCCTCAATCTCAAAACCAGATATTACCAAATATTCATTGTTTCCAACAAAACCACCTGCCCCATCAAATTCTAATTTCGGGCTGTGTCCCGGATAATTGGTTATCACCAAAGGACCTGTTGCAACCCCTTTTGCATTGTTTGCATCCAAATTTACTATGGGACCGTTGTTTAAATTCCCAGAACCAAAATTGGCATTGCGATAGGTACCATCCATTACAAATATTGTATCACCAGGATGCCATGCCGAATTGATTGCATATTGTATGGTTTTTAGAGGTTTGGAAGTACTCAAACCATTGTCATTCGACAAGAAATCGCTACCATTGGGACTTACATACCAATTGTTATCGGTCAATACAACTTCTTCAGGTTCTTCTGGTACATCATTGATGGTGATTTCATCTATAAAATACGTACCTGCTGTGTTAAAATTGAGCTTAAGTCTTCCTGAAGTAGTCGCGATTGTCGGTACCAAGTCTACCGTATACAATTTCCAATCGGATTGGGTACTCAAAACAGTGAGCGCAACATCGTTATCCAAAGCATCCATCATCGTAACTGTTACAGAATTTCCAATCTGAGTTTTCATATAAAAGGATACTGTGTAGGTCTCTCCTGCTACAGTCTCAAAGTAACAACTGGCATTGTTAAACATACGCACCTTCCAATTACTTGTTTCATTTACAGTAACTTTCAAAGATTTACCCGCTGTATAATAGGTATTTGAATCTATCTCAAGAACTCCATTTCCTTGGGTAGCTGTAAACCATGCCTCCAAGGGGTCAAATCCATCATAACTTCCAATACCTCCCTGGGTAAAACACTGTTGTGCATAACTTGAATTTCCATAAAACAAACAGCACAAAAAGAAGACAATTATTCTTTGCAACATACCAACTACTATTTATACTTTAGACATAATTAAAACGGGTCATTATCCATTTCAGTACGCATTTTCTTTAATTTATTTCTATATTTTTTTACGATATCCTTGTAAGTGGGTCTTTTAGATACATCTGTATTTTGATTTGGATCTTTCAGCATATCAAACAACATGCAAGCTCCTGGTACTCCATTCTTGTTGACAAACTCAGTATAGGAGAAATCAGCATCCAATACAGCTTCTCCTCTTGCATAACGAGTATAAATTTCATTTTTCACCTGAGAAGTAGGATTTTTTAGCACTGGAACAAAACTTGTTCCATGTAAATAGGACGGCGCTTTGACACCGGCCAACTCACAAAGACTGGGGTAAATATCCACATACTCAGTCATGGCTTTAGTCTTAGCTGGAGTAACTCCAGGTGAAGAAACTAACAAAGGAACATGTATGGCTTCTTTTAAAGTGCTATGCTTGGTCCACATACCATGTTCTCCTAAGAAAAAACCGTGATCACCCCATAGAATAATAGTGGTATTCTCTCGAAGTCCCAAATCTTCCAGTGTACAAATTAATTTCCCAATTAATGCATCGGTATAACTTACACTTGCATAATAACCGTGTACCAAATTCTTGGCCAAAGTCAAAGGCAATGGCCCTTGTTTTGGTATTCCTGTATACATTCCTCTTAATTCTGGTGAATTGTGAACAGCCTGTTTAGGTGAATTCTTCGGTTGAAATGGGTTGTCTGCAAGTTTTATATCTTTTTCTGAATACATATCCCAATATTTCTTTGGCTGAATAAACGGCAAATGAGGTGATACATAGCCAACTGCTAGAAAAAATGGTTTCTTCGACTTTTTGAACTTTTTCAAACGTTTGATTGCTTTTTTCGTAGTAATACCATCAGAGTACGTTTCATCTGAAACATCTGCGACTTCAAAAGCAGGGCCTTTTACTCTTCCCTTTGGAAGTGTTTTTATAATCTCTAGTGACGCTACACTCTGATAATCAAATTGTTCATGAGTATCATCCAATTCCGACCAATCTTCCTGAAAATCAGAAGGATTGTGATAAATTTTACCATAAGAGACGGTTGTATAGCCATTCTTCTTGAAAAGACCTTGCAATGAAACTGCTCCAGGAAGGTCTTTACTTGCTGTGGAATAATATTTTGCAAAACGTTTTTGATTGGGACGAACTCCCGTCATAATACTTGCTCGACTCGCTCCACAAACAGCAATGTTGCAATAGGCATTTTCAAACTGTATGCTCTCTGACGCTAACTTATCTAAATGCGGAGTTTTCAACTGTGTGCTTCCATAAGATGCTAAGTATGGGCGCATATCATCAATAGCAATAAAGAGAATATTGTGCTTGGAAGTATTTTGACCATATCCCTGAAAAAAAGAAAAGACCAAAATTAAATATAACTTTATTTTTAGAGCTATTCTTAAGATAATCTGAGGCTTGATAAATTTTGACATAATCTTTATTTTAACTAATTATCACTCCGAATTGCGGAAGTTTTATAACCTATACGAACTGCTCTTGCTACCAATTTTTGCTTTTTCGATTTTTTAAAAGGTTTTGTATAGAGCGTCCAATGATCACCACCAACAGCCTCGCCCATTTGGTATCCTATGGACGCACCCTCAGTGTCACAATGAAGTGCTATTTTTCCGTTTTTTTGTTTTTTAAAGTTTACAGCAGCTGTGGTTGGCTGTAACATTCCGGGCCAGAACATTTCAATCAAATCATGTTCAGGAATGAACCCTTTGTCTCCAATTCCAAGCTGCCATGCTGCTAATTTTTGTCTGAAATATGAGAGTCGTTCTCTTTGAGAACTATCGTTTGCAATGTTGTGAACCTCATAAGGATCGTTTTTTAAATCGTACAATTCTTCTTTAGGTTTTGTGTGCATAAACATATATGCAGCATCTCCTTTTAATTCCTTATTGCGATGCATTTCGATCAACCTTGCATTCATAGGTATTTGTTCGCGGTATGCATTTCTATATATCAGAGGCAATTGGGGCATAAAGTTTTTAATATACACATACCTTCCATCTAGTACTGAACGTTGCATGTCTGTATGTTCATCAAAACGATCTGCAGTCCCATAAATCAAATCTCGAGGTGCTGTTTCGTACTTTCCTGCAAATGCCTTTCCATCAAAATATGCTGGTGGCTGTATCCCTAACAAAGAGAGAGTAGTGGCTCCTAGGTCCATGAGAGATACCATTCTATGCTCCACCTTTCCAGCATCCTTTTTATTTGGATAACGAACAATCAATGGAACGTGTAAACCGGAGTTTCCAACAGCACGCTTTTGTCGCAATAGATTACCACCGTGATCAGACCAAAAGAAAATGATGGTGCGATTCATCAGGTTGGCTGCTTTTAATTCGTCTAAAAGCTCTCCTACCTGGCGGTCCATTTCTTCGATATTAGAATATTTTCTAGCAATATTTTCTCTAACTATTGGAATGTCTGGATAATAATCAGGTACTAACACTTTGTTGGGGGGGACTGTCAAAGGTTTGTCTTCTCGCATCCAAATTCTTGACTCATGGGTTACCATAAAGTTTCTCACATAAAAGAAAGGTTTTCCTTTCGGAGCTTTTTTGTAAGTGGCAGCTCCAGAAACCTCATCCCATGCTGTAAAAGGGGTTTTAAATTGATAATCGCATTTAAAATTATTGGCACAATAATATCCATTAGCTCTTAAATACTCAGTAAAACATTTTACATGAGGTGGAGGTACTACACTGTACTCTGGAACATTACGTCCAGTTTTATCTCTTACTTTTATGTACGTTTTGTAAGATTCTTGTTCTGGTGTTTTATAGTTGTGAAAATTTCCTGTTCGCATGTTATGTGCACCTATACCAGCCGCATACATTCCGGTCATAATTGAAAATCGACTGGGTGAACAAACCCCCACAGTAGCATATGCATTGGTATAACGTACACCTTCACTTGCTAGTTTATCTAAGTTTGGGGTTTTGATATTTGGAGTGCCATAGGATCCTAGTAATGGCCCCATATCTTCGCAAGAAATCCATACTACATTAAGCGATTCTTTAGGCTGTGACACCAAAGAAAACGAAAGCATAAAAAATGTTATATAGAGGTATTTTTTCATCTTTTTGATTTGTAATGTACTTTAATATAATCACTTTTTTGGAGTGAGCCCTCCATATCATGACGTATTTTGTTCCATTTTGAAACGCGATCTAATGGATGCAATGTCGGGGGTAACAAAGGCATGGTATATTGTGTCAAAAAATCATTTTGAGAAATCATCCAGGCATCTAGTGCCTCAATAAGGCGCTTTTTTTCTTTTTGGTACCTCTTTTGTTTTGCTAAATTTCTCTTCTCATAAGGATCGTTATGTAAGTCGTATAATTCTTCATATGGAACTTTGGCATAATAATTAGCCCCTTTTTTGATGAAAGCGTTGACAGCATTGTTGTCTCCTAAATTCGAAGCCAATACTTCTTTTGCGTTGTAATTTCTTATATACTTGTATTGTTCCCCTCGAATCATACGTGAAGGAAAAATAGCACACTTCTGAATATTTTGTTTGGTAGCAATACCATAAATATAATCATGAATTGGTGTTTCATCTCCTAACAAAGTTTTGTAAAAGCTAGAACCATCAAGAGATTTTTGAGGACTCGCAGCTACTACCTCCAAAAATGTTGGTAATATATCTATAAGAGAAACGAGAACATCTGAAGTAGTATTAGCTTTTATAACACCAGGCCATCTCACTACTAATGGCACCCTAAGTCCTGGTTCTGACACACCCCACTTTCCTGTAATCCCATGATCAGACGCGTAGACAAATAAAGTTCTATCCACATATCCATTGGCAGCAACCATCTCCAATACTTTTTCCAGTTGAGTGTTGTCGTCTTTTATATTTTGGTAGTATCCTTTTTTAAAGGGAGCTGGTTTTTTTCCGTTGTAAGGTAATTGGAATATATCCTTGTCGGTATAATTTGTCTTCTTGGGGTAAGGACCGTGTGGAAAGTCCGAGGCAACAAACATACAAAAAGGTTTTTCAGTAGTTTTGAGATAATTATTTATGGCCTTCATTGGAAGAAATCTATGATTGATTGATGGAAAATAATGCGTCCAATCAAATACATTTGTTGGCTTCACGTGACTTTTACCGGCTAAAACAACATCGTAACCCGCTTCTTTTAAGTAAGTTGTTACGCTTTTCACTGATGGTTTTACAGGAAGATGATTAGCAAAACATCCATTTTGAACCGAGTACAGTCCTGTATAAATTTGCGATCGACTCGGAGCACATATAGACTGTGCTACATAAGCATTTGTAAAACGCATACCTTCTTTGGCAAGCTGGTCAACAGCCGGAGTGTGCACCTTTGGATTGCCATAGCAGCCATAATCCAATTGATCCTGATCATCGGCCAGGTAAAATATGATATTCGGTAGCGTATCTTTTGTCTTCGAAGTGCTTTCAATTAATTTCGAATTGGTACTGCAAAACAAAAGTAAAGGAGCTAAAAAAGCCAATATATATGTTGTCAGACTTTGTTTCATCAGCGGGTTTTATTTTAAACCTAAATATACCAATCACTGTTTGCAATCAATAGCACATTTGAGGATTCAACTAATACTTTTACGTCAGATTTATTAAAATTTACTTTTTCACGAACTTTATAACCTCATAGCACTGCAGTATTTGGTCATAAACACGAAGAAAATAAAGTCCCTTATTCAAAGTAGTAACATTCAATTGAATTTGATGGTTGTCTTTTACCGTGTAGGTTTGCAAGTGCATTCCTAGTCTGTTAGTAAGTCTTATGGTATACTTGCCTTTTTTGGAAAACTCTAACGTAAGAAAATTCACAGAGGGATTTGGATAGGTTTTGACAAAAGTTAAATCAGCAGTATCTTCTAAATCAGTAACAGTTAAAGATGAACTCAAATTTCGTTTATAAACAAAGGAATGAAGTGATAAATTTTTAGCTTCAAATGTAAGATAGCGATTTCCATCAGAGAAGTTAGAAACAGGCACCAATCTGAACTCATCTTCCGCCGTATTTGAAGTAGTATAATGGGTTAATTGGGTTACTGCTGTTGGTATATCAACAGATACTTGTTGAGAAGGACCCTCGTTGAATAAATGAATAACTATCCTACTCGCATCTTCGGACTGAAAAGCTGTCAACCAAAGCGAACCTTGAACTTGCTGTACTTTGACGACGCGATACCCTGGTGTGACCAAGTTGGAAAAATGTTTGAAAACATAATAGCGTTTTGGTAAAACCACATTGCCTTCATCATCCCACAAAACCAATGCAGAAGTTCCATTTTCTTCATCTAATGATTCGTAAAATAAATGTACCATATAACCTGTTATTCCTCCTTCATTAAATCCACGTACCATCCATTTAATATAGTTGGCTGCATCGATCATAGATCTGTCTTTGCTTTTGAGATTGGCTGACTCAGTTACCCAAATTTGTTTTCCTGCTGATTCATTTTTCAATTCATCCCAATTCGTATTGTGGCTAGCATCAAAGTAGGTATGTGCAGCTACAATAGCAACAGCATCCTTTGCTTGTGTATCTTCAAAAATTTGTTGTATGTATGTGGTTGTAGAGTTTAATTCAGTCAAGTTATCTTGTGTTTTGGGTGTCACAGAACCACATTCAGGACTTACAATCTGAATGTCTTTCAAGTTGTTAGCTTCTAGTTTTGAATGCAAATCTTTCAAAATAGGAATCAACTCAGTAGGCGTACTGTTCATGGACTCATAAGTATTTAAATAATCAGGTTCGTTGGACGGTGAAACTGCAGTAACTTCAATCCCATATCGATTATTCATACCTCTAATGAAGGCGGTCAAAAAGTCTGTAAATTTTGATTCATACCCATCTTTCAATGTATTTAATAAAACATCCGAGTTGTTATTTTCTCTTTTATGAGATTCATTTTTTTTCATCCATCCCGGTGCCGTGTTACAATTCCCTATAACATGGTCAAAACCTACTGTACTTAAATCAAAGGCATTTTGAAGAGCCTCTGCTACATATTTAGATTGGGGTTTGCTTGGATCACTTTCATAGCGCGTCCAATTCCAAACTTCTTCAGAAGGCTGTAAATCATGGTAAATAAAGAAACGAATCATATTAACCTGTAAATCACGAAATGCAGCTGCTTCGACAGACGCCCTCTTATCACTATTTAAGGTATATAGATCCTCAGTACGACGCTTGATACCCGCCCCAAAACCGTCAACTTTTTGATAAGTTACCATTGGATCAATAGCCATGTATGTTCCTGGCACCACAGAAACCTCATCAAGATAGTAACTTATACCCGCTTGCAAATACCAAAATTTAAACTGATTTTGACTGCTGTTTTCTACAACCGTAAAGGTGTGAAAATAGCGTTTCCATGTGGAGTCTACCGAAAAATTCGCCGCTTGAAAGCTGTCTTGAACATCGGATTGAAAAATGAGTTTTAAAGGAGCTGTTAACGGAGTATCTGTCTTGGCATAAAAAGAAACAGTGTAAGTCTCGCCAGCTTTAACTTCAAATTTATAGGCACAGTAAGTCTGCAAGTCATAAATATTTTCCCCTAAAGCTAATACTTCAGTCTTTAACGCTTTTTGAGATCCAGCAATCAAATCTGAGGTAGCAATTGAAAAATTGGCCCTTGCCCCATTTTTTTTTTGGTGATTCCACCACCAAAAAGAAACGCCATCCGGTTTTACACCTTCAAAACTTCCATTTACTAGAGGAAGTTTATTTTGTGAAAACACAGAAATTCCTTTTGCTGTAAAAACACCAAAAAAGAGTACCAATAGATAACGGTAGGAAAATCGTTTCATAAAACTAGTTTAGGGGAATTAAGTATTTGTGTTGCTACAATTCTATTCGAAATTAGAAATACTATAGAATGCATTTTTAGGACGAAATTGATCGTCAAACAAGAGTGGGTAATTACGTCTTCCCTTGACAGGGTGGTTGTTCAACCAACTGTGTTTGTCCGACAAGCCCCACAAAGTAACATTGTCAATCACATCGGCATGCTTTCTAAAAATATCAAAAAAGGCTGCATAGGCTTTTGCTTGTTCGATATTAGCGTCTTCAGTAAATTCAAAATCTTTTGTGATGTGTTTTTGTTCGTGATTAAAAAAGGAAACATCCAGTTCAGTAATCTGAATACGTAATCCTAGTGATGCAAACCTTTCAATGGCTTTTTCAACCATTTTAGGACTGTCTCCAACATACCAATGGGCCTGCATTCCAACGCCATCAATAGGAACTCCTTGTTTCAGCAAGGATTTTAACATCTTGTAAGCGCGTTCTCTTTTCTGAGGTTTGATAAGGTTGTAATCGTTATAATACAACTGAACATCAGGGTTGATTTCTTTGGCCATTCGAAAAGCCACTCCTATAAATTCGGAACCACATATATCAAACCATTTTGACTTTTTAGTTCGATATAGTCCTTTATTATTCGCATCTGTGATTGCTTCATTGACTACATCCCAAACATAAACATCGTTCTCATAGCGTTTCATAACCTTTTTCATGTAGACATACAAACGTTTATACAATTCTTGTTTGCTTATGTTATTTCCATTGTCATCTTCAAAAAACCAATCAGGAGTTTGGTTGTGCCATACAAGCGTATGTCCTCTTAGTTTGATATCATTGTCTTTCGCCATCTTTACAACCGCATCTGAATAAGTCCAACAATACTTCCCGTTTTTTCGTAAAATATATTGAGGCTTCATTTCATTTTCAGCAGTCAAGCTGTTAAAATGTTGCTTGAATAATTGAATGGATTGCTCACTTTTCATTTTCTTGGGGCTCAGTGCAACTCCCAAAGAAAAATATGGCTTATAAATAGATTTTAAGGTCTGAATTTGCAGCGATTTCTTTTGAGTATTCTGTGCATTTGCTACCCGGCTTCCCATGAAAATCAATGGAAAAATTATGAAAAAAAAATAGTATCTTACTAATTGACAATTCATTATTTGAAATTTAACGAGCGTAGATTGTATAACTCTTTACAAAAATAATCAGGACCACTAAGTTTAAAATAAAACTTTTGAGGAAATGACTACAATATTTGAAGCATTACAATCTATTGTTATGAATGCGCTCAATGTCTGCAAAAAAGTAAAAATTATTAAATAGAACTTCCTTTGGATATATCGAGAACGTCTTTGTACCTTTTGTGCTTTTTTTTCCACTTCCTATCTGCACAAGATTTTTCCGAAAATTACCAATTTACAAGTATACAGCAAAATGTAAGCCAACGAGCTATCTCTGACATCGCTCAAGACAAAGAAGGTTATCTGTGGTTGGGTACCAATGGTGATGGCCTCAATAAATACAGTGGTTTAAACTTTGAAAATTACAGTGCCAAGTGGAATGATGATACAACGCTGGATAGTTCACAGATACATAGTGTATTTGTAGATAGTTCAGGACAAGTATGGGTAGGTACAGAAGAAGGACTGAATCTCTATTTAAGAGACCTTGACCAATTCAAGCGCATCCCATTGACAAAATCAAAAAACAAAACACCTGTACATGCACTGGAAGAAACTGAAGACAATAAATTAATTGTTGGGACTCATGAAAAAGGATTGTTTACTGTAGATTTAAAAACCTATAAATCAAGTGAGTTAATCAATGAAACCCCCTTAAAATCTTTGTTAATCAACACGCTATTAAAAACACCAAGAGGTTCGATTCTCATTGGAACCAACAAAGGGTTGTTCTCCTTAAGGACTGCTTCAAAAACATATGGATATGCGAACTTTGAAACCTTACAAGGAGAGAAAATAATTGAGAATTCAATCGAATCTCTCCATGCATTTGCAACTAAAATATGGCTGGGAACTACTAAAGATGGACTAATTGAAATCGGAGCGTCTCCTACCAATCATTACTTGATCAAAAAACACAAGATTACCAAAAAACGTATTTTATCCATGACACATACACAAGAGAACTTGTTGTTATGCGGTACAGAAAATGATGGTTTATTTGCAATTAAAGTATCGGGTGAAGTACAGCAAAACTACCGTAACAACCCCTCTGAAAAGTATGGCTTAAAATCCAACTCTATTTGGTCTTTATATTCAGATGAGCAAAATAGAGTTTGGGTGGGATATTACAATAGTGGATTGGCTGTCATTGATAAAAATCTAAGCAAATTTAACAAAATTGAAAGTGTTCCCAATCAGATAAATTCGTTAAATGCCTCTTCGGTTACGGGAATCGTTAAAGACACGAAAGGTAGGTATTGGATTGCAACCATTGAAGGAGGTGTTGATGTTTACGATCCAAACAAAAATATATTCACCCATTTAAACGATAAAAACAATCGTATCGCAAAAGGACTTAGTAGTAATGATATTCAAACAATATTTAAAGACTCCAAAGAAAACATCTGGCTAGGAACTTGGAATTCAGGTGTTTATTTTCTTAAAAAAAATAGCAAAAGATTTCTACACTGGCACCAACAGAATAGTGGTTTGAGTTCCAACAGTGTGCTTTCCTTCGATGAAGACAGCAAGGGAAGAGTGTGGATAGGAACTTTTGTAGGCGGGGTGTGTTCCTACGATATAAATTCTCAAAAAATTACACACCACACGTCAGATCCCTTCAAACAACATTATTTAAATACGGCAAATGTTCGAATTGTATACGTAGACCATAAGGACAATATTTTAGTCGGTACCCGAAAAGGACTTTTTAAAATTCAGTCAAAACATAACAATTCTTTCGAGGTCGATTCCTTTAACGAACAAATTCAAGACAAAGAAAAGCCTCAAAAAAAAACAATGAGCATTCTTTCCATCTATGAGGATAGTCGACAGAAACTTTGGATTGGTACTGATGGTTATGGCTTATGCGCTTACGATGGTGTTACTAAAAAGACCAAATGGTACGATGACACAGAAGATATTAGACATACAACTATAGCTTCTTTAATAGAAAGTAATGAGGGAGATCTTTGGATTGGGGGCAACAAAGGGCTTACCTCTTTTAATCCAACAACTAATAATATCACAAACTTTCATACAAAAGATGGTTTATTGTCCAATAATTTCAATTTCAACTCAGTTTACAAAGACACTGATGGCAGCTTGTTTTTTGGAAATTACGAAGGAGTTAATTATTTCCATCCAAAAAAAATAAATTTCAATAGTGAAGTGCCAAAAGTATTCATTACAGGATTAAAATTATTCAACAAAGCAGTACTACCAAATAAAAAAAACAGCCCTTTAAAAAAGGTGATTTCAGCTACAAAAACACTTACACTAAAACATAGTCAATCCGTTTTCACTTTTGATTTTATTGGAATCAATTTTAGTCATACAGAACAAAATCAGTATGCATATTTCTTGGATGGTTTTGAAAAAGAATGGAATTATGTAAAATCAAATACATCTGCTACTTATACAAATATTCCACCAGGAGATTATACTTTTTATGTAAAAGCAGCAAATAATGATGGTATTTGGAATGACTCACCTACCAGTCTTTTTGTACAGATCAAAGCTCCCTGGTGGAAAACCTATTGGGCATATTCTGCATTTCTTATCTTTATTATTATTGTGGGATATTTTATTTTGAGATTCGTAAACGAACGTGTCGAAGAAAAAAGAATCATCATCAATCAACGTGAAGAACGCAAACAAATTGAGGTGTTAAATGCAAAAAAAATACAGTTTTTCACAAACATATCTCATGAATTTAGAACACCACTCACTCTCATTCTCAACCCTATTGAAGATATTTTAGAGGATACAACATTACAACTTTCTGATGTAATCAAAGAAAAGCACAACAGCATTTATAAAAACACTAAGAGACTGTCACGTTTGATTGATGAATTGATGGATTTTAGAAAATTACAATTTGGTAAAATGCCACTGCAACCTGCTAAAATTGATATCCTAGCGTTCGCAACAGAAATAGCAAGTTATTTTGAAGAAGAAGCAGCTCAGAGAAATATTATTCTTTCCGTTGAAAACGAAGATGAAAATAATACCATTTGGGCAGACCCCTCTATGTTGGAAAAAATCATTTTTAATATTCTTTCGAATGCCTTCAAAGCCACCCCAGAAAATGGAATGGTACGCCTTAGCATTCAAAGAAGTGATGTTCCTATTTTATTGCCTTTAATCGATCCTAAAAAGGAAGTTCCTGCAATTGAAATCAACATCAATGACACAGGTAGTGGAATCAAAAAAGAAAATATTGACAAAATATTTGATCGCTTTTTCCAAGCCAAAGAAATGGACAAACAATACTATGGAGGCACGGGAATTGGACTAGAGGTGGTTCGAAGTTTTATGGAGCTTCACAAAGGAAAGATACAAGTAGCAAGTAAAGTAAATGAAGGCACTAAATTTACTCTGTATTTTGCAATGGGTAATGATCATTTTAAAGATATGGCACTCAAAAAATCAGATATAGAAATTGTATCTAGCAGTGTATTGCAAGAGAACACCAAATCAAATAATGGAATTAATAAAACAGACGATTCCAATGACAGTTCTGTTAAAAAAACTATATTGATCGTGGAAGACAATGCAGAATTGAGAAATTATATCAAGAAAGAGCTTGCTTCAAACTACAAAATAAATACTGCTGAAAATGGGAAAGAGGGAATAGAAAAAGCTAACAAAACAATTCCTGATCTGATTATTACAGATGTTATGATGCCTATTATAGACGGGTATGAATTATGTGAAAAAATAAAATCAGATCTTAAAACAAGTCATATCCCACTATTAATGTTGACAGCTAAAGGAATGGAAGTAGATCGTATCAAAGGGATTGACGCGGGAGCAGATGTATATCTAAAAAAACCTTTTAACATGAAGGTCTTGCACTCTCATATAAAGCAATTAATTACTAGTAGACAGGTTTTATTCAATAAATATTTTACAGGTATACAACAAAAAGAATTACCAGAACAAACTACCTCTCTAGACAAGCAATTTATCACAAAAGTTTTGGACTACATTCAGACAAACATGAGTGATCCAAAATTGAATGTAGAAAATTTAGCAGAAGAATTGTTGTTGAGTCGTAGCAAACTTTACAGAAAAATTAAAGCTTTAACAGGTGATACTGCCAATGAATTTTTGAGAAAAATACGACTTGAAAAAGCAAAACAATTGATCGAAACTTCTGAGGATACTATTAGTGAGATTTGTTATAGGGTTGGATTTTCATCACCTTCCTATTTCACTAAATGCTTTAAAAAACATTTTGGAATACTACCCACAGAAATTCGACCTGAAAAAAATAGATGAATCAATACTACTTTTTTGCTAACTTTAATGATATATTGAATCATTGCATACAACGTTTACTGATTACCAAGTATAGTACACTCCCATATAGCCACTGAATATCATTGGATTTGTAGAGTCATATAACTCTACCAAATCACTTCTATACCTGTAATTGCTTGATACCTCTACTCCAACTGAAGAATTGATATCGTAACGAACTCCTGCATTTAAAGCAAAGCTCAACTTTATGATATGGTCTTCAACTTGTCTACGAATGAATCCAGACTCTACACCTAATATATAGCTAGTATCTTTTAAGATTGGCAAATCAATTTTTTGATTGTAAAATATCCCATAACTAGAATAATCAATAGATGCAAATCGCTCATATGCTATACCAATTTCGGAAGTTTCAGTGTGATCTGACAACTTTAATACAAAATCTAACTCTCCATTTTCACTATCTTCATAAGGACCTTTGATTAACATTTTTGGATCAATTACCACAGATACGAAACCGTTTTTCTGTGCTGAACAATATATGTTAACGAATAATATAAATGCGAATAAACTTACTATTTGTGTGTTTTTTTGGTTAAAAATCATGGCTCATAGATTTAAAGGTTACTAATGTTTTTTTTTACAGCACTCAATCATTGAAAAGAAAATCCTCCGGAATGTTTTCCAAATCAATCTTTGGGTGTCAAATTTTAAAGATGAGCTGGGGAAATCTCAACCTTGTGAATTTTGATTCAAAAACGAACATAAAATTCATCTTCAATATGTGGAGAGGGGAACTCCATGGGAAAAATTAAAGAGTGGAAACTAACTCTTAAAACAATGAGGTAGTCTAAACCCCTTTTTTGTTTTTGAAATAAATATTTAAAAATATTTCGTTGTTTAAAGTAAAGGTAGATATTTAAAGTGCTGCCCTATTCAATATTCGACAGAGGGAAATTAAGTACTGAAAAACATAATAAATCCTTAGATGAAAGGTAAATTTGATACGATAAAATATTCATAGTTTAAACAAACTATTTACGTAAACGTTTAAGTCTTTGTAGTCAATTCTAAAAAGAAGTAACAGAACACAATTATTCCTTGACATTCCACAACATTCAAAGTAAAAACACTCATCAAAAAAAAATCACAAAGGGGACAAAACATTTCTAAAACTATTGTCAAACAAAGGTTTATGAAGTAAATTTATTTAAAACAAAACAACAACCGTGTATTATTTAGGATA
>JBMZVD010000018.1:0-30258 GCA_049625305.1 Flavicella sp. | reverse complement strand
ATTGGATATTTGCGTGATGTCTTCAGCATTAGAGAAACCTAAATATAAAATGATAATCGATGCTTATTTCAATAAGTTAGCCAAAGAAAACAACAGTTTGGCGGATTTAAATACTGCTTTTTCGAATGAAGGTGCCTATATAAATATTCCAAAAAACAAAGTAGTTCCAAAGCCTATTCAAATACTAAACTTTTCAACTGGAAGTGAAAAAGAGATATTGATTCAGCCAAGAAATCTTATTGTTGTTGGAGAAAATGCGCACGTACAAATTATAGAGCGCAATCAAAGTTTGTCCTCTAATACTACTTTGACGAATGCTGTTACTGAGATTTTTGTCAATAAAAGGGGGATTGTAGATTTCTACAAAATGCAAAATGACGTGACGACTGCTTCATTGATTGATGGTACTTTTATCTCACAAGAACGTGACAGTATAGCCTCAGTTCATACTTTTTCTTTTGGAGGAAAATTGACACGTAATAATTTAGAGTTCTACCAAAATGGTCCTCATTGTGTTTCTACCATGAACGGTATTTCTATCTTAGATGGAAAGCAACATGTAGACAATCATACTCTCGTGATGCATAAAGCTCCTGATTGTGAGTCTCATGAAATGTACAAAGGAATTTATGATGAAAGCGCTACAGGTGTTTTTAACGGGAAGGTAATTGTGGAGCAAGCTGCACAAAGAATCAATGCGTATCAACAAAACAACAATGTAATTGTAGGAGACAAAGCATCTGTTAATTCGAAACCTCAGTTAGAGATTTTTGCAGACGATGTTAAGTGTTCACATGGTTGTACTATTGGACAATTAGATGATTCTGCACTTTTCTACATGCAACAAAGAGGAATCCCTAAAAAAGAAGCAAAAGCTTTGTTGATGTATGCTTTTTCTAACGACGCTTTAAAGGACGTTAAAATACCCGAATTGAAAACAACAATCAATAAAGTGATTGCTAAAAAATTGGATGTTAATATAGGATTTGACCTCTAAGTTCTCTCCATAAAAATATTATAAAGCCCTCTAGAAATTTAAATTTCTAGAGGGCTTTTTTTATGAATTAACACTCCCTAATAGATGAATTCAACTCTAAAAAAAGCAGTTATTCTATTTAATATTGAAAAAAATTATAAGTAATTATAGATATTTATAATCATAAAATTGCATGGAAAAGTATACCGATTGCATAACCGTACTTTCTATACAAACAATTGTATAGAATGTAGTAAAGTGAAATGTATGAAACTATTCTTGACAAATGTAAAGTACTTTGCTATCACTGTATTTTTAAACTATTTTGCTATGATTTTTTGTGTTGCTCAGACAACTTCTAGTATAATTTTTGAAATTAATGGGATGCCTGTTGGCTTTCCTCAACAATCCACAATAGGATTACTTTCTGATGGCGAGCCTAACGGAAAGGGGCGTTTTAAGGTTGCCTTGTACGATACTACAACTTATGACCCTGAAAACAAGAATGAGAGTTTTATATATGGTTTTTATGCACGTGAAAACACAGGGGGAGGTTATGATAATATACCATTTGAAACCACCACATCAAGAGTAAAATGGTGGAAGGATTTACTGCCAACTCTGTATTTGGACACCACCACATATGACAACTCACCTTTAAGTAATTCTATTACCATTTTAAGAAATGCCATTTCATCTTTTTACAGGCTTGAAGCTGATGCTATGAAAAATTGCAGTCACCTCCTAAATTGTTACGAAAAGAAATTTGATTCTTCATACAAAGGGCATCCTATATATATTGAGGTTACTGCTGAGAATGGCGCTGCTTTAGAAGATATTGTTTGTTTGAATTTTGATACGGTATTGGGGAATATACCTGGGGAGGTGTTTCATCGAAATGGACCGGATTTGACTATTCAAATTTTTAGAGATGGTACGCTTTTCGAAACACATGAACTATTTAGAGACCAATTGTCGACAGAACTTAAATTAGATTTAATTGCCGCTGATTCGCTAGTCTTTTCTTCTATACATTCTAATTTTAGAATTCATGGCTTGCCTGAAATATGGTTGGCTAGAACTGGCGGAGAATCTTATTATTATTGTACACCTTCAATTGCACCCGATACCTTTCGACCTTTTATAGGATTCGATTACCAGTTGCATAGTTCCACAAATCAAGGTGTTGCTTTACGGCGTTATCCAGACGGTTTTAAAATTAAAACACCTGGCATACAGCTAAATAGTGTCACAGGACTTTACGAGTGGTACTGGATTGCACAACGACGTATGGATGCTTCTTTAGATACTTACGAACCATTGCAAAAGTTTTATCGCTATAAATTTGCTTCAGATTTGGGGTTGTCTGCATTTGAATTAGGTGCCTCTTCCACAACACCTATGCAACGAAATAATAAATGGGAAGCTTATAATATGTTCCTTTTGCAATCTTGGGAAGATCCTTTGTTTAGATTTCACAATGGTGTTCCTTACTTTTTAGCTTCTGAAGCCAACGAGTTAGTATATATCAATGGTAAAGATGCTGTATTTCAAAGTGGGGATAAGCAAATTCCCAATTCGCTATTATACAATCCAATTGATTCTTGGAAAGTAACTTATCCTAGTCAAGAACTGACTGCAGTTAATGAGTTGGTTACGGCATACCAAAAAAACAAAACATTTTTGAATGGTGTATCTGTACTTTCTGTGCCAGATTATAAAGGTTATGAAATAGAGGATATAGATACATACAAGGCTCCATCAAGTGTTGCTTACAAAGCCTGTAATGGAAAACCTTGTTTAAACTACGAATTCTCTCAAAAAGGAAATGTAAAAGCACCAGGTGCTATTATTTTTTCCTTTGAGGACATTGAAGGGGTACATCAAATACCATTTTTTATAGATCTTAAAAGTCCTCAAGGAGTAGATTACGGATTTTACAGTAGTATAGGGGGTTATTTAGATACGTGGCCTAGTACTTCATCAATCTTGCCATATAGTTTTTACGGTTTGCATGGGATGACTGATGCACAGAAAAATGGCTTGTCAATGGACTATACTTATGAAGACGACTTAGGACTCTTAACAACGGAAACAAGATTCTTTAACAGCGAGAATACAACTGATACAAACGACGGTACATGGCATGAACTGTTTGAAATTAAAGAGAAAGGTTACCACGAAATTACGGTGTATTACAACGGTTCCCATGAAGTGCCTCAAACGAATACTCAACATTCTTGTCGTACTAGAGTTCCTATTGCAGGGAAAGAACTTATAGATTGTTCACTTGAAAACATCAATGTTAGAAAAATCAATAATAGAGATGTAGTATCTTTTTTCGAGATGTATTCAAAAGAGGGAGTAAATACCTCATTTCTTACTAAAAGCAATCGTTACAACACTAAACTGTATAGCAAAAGTTCAGGGAAAAAAATTATAAATTCTTATACATTTTCAAAAGGAGATGAAGTTACTTTCGGCGTTGACGAATCAAAACCTCATGTGTTTTTAAAAGAATATGAAAAAATAGAGTGGGAACTATCCGAACGTTATTTATCAAAACGGATGGTTTACAATGATTTTATGTACAGCTCTTTTGTGTGGAAGCTTAAAGGACGGGATCAACCTTATGTTTATGAAGAGCTTACAGGACCTTTTTTTAAGGTGAAATTGCACAAGCCAGGGGTGTATACTTTAGAGGTTTCTTACAGAGATGGTAAAAAGATTTTTAGTGAAATAACTGTTGTCGATCGTCCATATACAAAGGAAGCTAATTTGACCAAAGGAGACATTGTAGTCCGAGATATGACTCCTTTGGAAAAGCAATGGGCAGAAGAATTTTTGGATGTTGATCTAAGTAGTACCACAACAAAATTAGCAGAAGTTACAAACATTTTTAGTGAGTATAGTTATGTCGATGGTCCTAGAATTCAGAAAAGTGAATATGAGATCACAGACACGTGCGAATTACAAAATGACTTCAACGCTTCGTTTCTTTGGCAAGATGGTGATCGTGAACTTTCGCCTTCTTACGTCTTTCACGACCCAAGAGAAGAGTGGTTTCCTTCTATTTGGACTCGATATACTACTGAAAGTAATATTTCGGATGACCTTTCAAATACAGACGAAGTTATCGTCTCCTCACCGAGTGAAATTTCAACGGTATTACATGCAGAGACTGCGATCAATAGTCCCATCGAAACGATGCACGAATTTTGGCAATACCCCATCCCTTTGGTAATGCCCACTAATTTGAATGGATACCGTCTAAAAAAACAACAAAAGGTTGCAGTCCATCTCAAACGTTTGTTTGATCCTTATATTGGAGCTTTTAGTGGTGAAGGGAACACAAATTACATGTCGGATCATTCCTACAGGGAAAGTAATAATTTATTGAAACCTTCTTTGTTGGACACCCAACGTGAAAAATATGCATTTTACAATGCATTACAACAAGGTCATATCTTGTGCTTTGATTCCAATTCAATAAAAGAAGGCTTATCTGTATATATTGATAATGGAGCCTCTAATAAAAATGGAGATGCTATTTTTATCGCGGGAACAGAAGCTACAAAATCCCCTTTTGTAAAAGGAGCTTCTATGGCCAATGTTGCTGTTATGAGAGGGATGGGTACTACATGGAAAATGAATGCTGTAGAAAGTGATCCCTACGATATTATAGCCTCTTATGGAGCTAATTTAGTTTCATTAAACTTATTAATGGATCCCTATGACCTTCAGGGGTATCCCTATAATTATGAAACATTAGAAACGGTAAGAAACGAAATGTTAGCTGCTAAAAATGCAGGCTTACAAGTTTTATTAGTTTTGCATTATTCAGATGAGTATACAGGAATAAACCACCAATTATTTCCTGCAAAATGGACGGATTACCTCGAAGAAGGTAAAAATCCTGCAACATTGGTATACAACTATACACAGCAGGTTTTACAAGTTCTTGATTCTGATGGAATTGTTCCAGACTATATCCAAATTGGAAATGAGACGCGTTCTAATTTGCTGCTGTCTGAACGTGAAAATCAAATGCCAATACCACAATTACTATTTGATTTAAGGCTAGAAGCAACACCTCAAAACCTAAATTTAGGCTTGAGTGGAGAGGTGTATTGGACGAGGACTACCGCTATTTTAAATGCCGGTTTCAAAGCTGTAAAAGATTTTTTACCCTCTATAAAGACTGTACTTTCAATTGGAGATCTAGCATCATTAGAAGAAGTTTGGTTACAGAAAGCAACTACCTTGACTTCTTTCAATAGATGGGGTAATTATATTTTACAAATGGAGGCAATCGATATTTTTGGACTTTCTTTTGGTCCTATTTTACAAACATTTGCTTCTGAGGAAAAACTATACCAGACCATACACGACTTGTTTGTTGACTATGGAAAAGAGACCTTGTTGACACATACAGCTTATCCTCATAGTTATGTTACTACAGACAGTCGAGAAAATACATTAAACAGTTCGAATAATTGGTTTTATCCTACCCAAACAAGTCCCCTTTTACAAGGAGAATGGTTGTCTAAGCTAAGGGAAAACTTACAAGAAACACTAGGGGGGCACGGTTTTATATATACAGAACCTTTTTGGACAGGAACGGATAGAGTTGAATTTTTAGAAGGACTTGGGTCTCCTTGGGAAAACCTGTCTTTTTTCGATTCAGAAAAAAATTGGTATTCGAATGTATTTGTAAATGAGTTACATCTTGATGGTGGGATTTTAGGTTTTTTTGAACCTGATTTTCCTAAGAACCCTCTAATACATTTAGGTTTTGATGGAGATCTACAAGATTTATCGGGTAATTTCGTTGAATCGACTGCGCTACCCCAAAGCAAGATCAATTATATAAATACTGAAAAAAAACAAGGGATGAGTTCTTTTGACTTTAAAGAAGCTGTTGACTTACATATTGATTACAACGGTAAGTTTGCCAATAGACATACTCCTGAAAAATCCGTCGCATTTTGGTTTTTTCCCAAATCGAATGATAATATTCAATATCTGTATGATGAAGGAAGTAATATGAATGGTATTGCAGTACGTTTACAAAGTGGAAAAATCCAACTGGCTATCATAAGTAAAAATATGTATTACCCTATTCTTGTTGAAAAAAATATCACGGTAAACCAATGGCATCATGTAGCTTTTGTTTTTGATAGAGGAATGTTTTTTTGTTATCTCGACGGCTCAGAATTTGAAAGACAAACAGTTCCGGATTTAGAATATCCTTCTGTCGGATATCCCGTCATGGGAAGAAGTTATGGAAATAATGCTTTTAATACTCAAGGGATGCGTTTTGATGGTTACATAGATGATTTTTTGATGTATGACAGAGCGCTATCTTCATTAGAGGTTAGAAGCCTTACTAAATATATGGATGTAGCTAAGTGGTTATTTTCAGAAAAAGGAACAAATAAAACTACTGATATTCCTACTATTTCGTCAATTTCTATTAGTCCCAATCCTGTTTCTGAGGTAGGTAGTTTTAGCATAGATTTAAAAAGAAGTAAACCTTATCCTATATACTTAAAAGTTTTCGGTATGATGGGAATGGTACAGTTAGAAAAAAGGATCCCCTTTAGTGGCGAGTATCACGAATCAATTCGAGTTGATGTCAAATCCCTGTTACAAAGGAAAGGTCCATTTATAGTAAGACTAGAGTGTGAAGGTACTACTATGTCAAAGGTAGTTTTTGTAGAGTAGTCAACTCATATTTAGCAATCAAATAGCAACAATATATTTGACTTACTTCTTTTTAACAAAGTCAAATGCCCCTTAGTAGTTAATATAGGGGGTGTAAATCATTTTAGAGATCTGTTTTTATGAATTTTTTAGTATCTCTTCGGTTCCTACTGCCTCGAGTATTTCCTTTAGTAGTTCGTTCATCAATGGATACGATTCCTCTTGGTTGCGCTGCGTCAAACCAGTTCTTACGACAACGAGATCTTTTGATGGAATGATAAATATTCGTTGTCCGTGGTAGCCATCTGCGTAAAACATGTCTCTAGGAGCATCTTGGATGTAGCCTGCGGTGTTGGTCCAAAATTGAGCTCCATACTCATCTGCAGATGCTTTGGTTGGAGTTTTGGTATAGTCAACCCAGCTTTCATTTAATAATTGTTCCCCGTTCCAAGCCCCTTTTTTAAGATACAACAACCCTAATTTTCCCCAATCTCTGGCAGTTGCCCATGCATAGGAAGAGCCAACATAATTTCCTTTCATGTCTGTTTCAAATACCATGGAGTGCATGCCTATTTTATCGATCAATTGGGTATACGGAAAATCTAGGTATTCTTGGTGTGTCTTGAATTGTGAACGCAGTATGCCTGAAATAAGGTTGGTCGTTCCTGAAGAGTAATTAAAATGTGTTCCTGGTGAAAATTCAGATTTTTTGTTTGCTTGCGATAAGGTCATGTCTTTTTCTAAAAACAACATACGCGTAACGTCAGATATTTTTGTATAGTCTTCTTCCCATTTCAATCCACTGACCATTTTTAGAAGATGATGCATCGTGATGGAAGCTCTTTCATCTTGATTCCAACCATCTAAATCCATATATGCTACTATGGGTTTGTGAATATCGAATCCTCGCTGTTTTTCAAGTACTCCTATACAGGTAGCTAATAAACTTTTGGCCATGGACCAGCCTAAAAAACGGGTGTCTTTAGAGAATCCAGGGGCATATTTTTCTGCGATGATTCTGTCTTTGTGTATTACTAAAAGCGAACGTGTGTTTTTTTTGAATGCAGCTTCGTTTTCTAAAAATCCTTTTTCAACAGCATTGTTTAGTGCAGTATAATCAATGTGTTTCATATCCTTATCAAGCGTTGCCTGACTTCCAATTGGAAACTCCTCGGTTAAGAATTGTTGCGATCTTTTTGGCTGTAATATTTCTTGTTCTGTGTCATAGTCATCATCGATTACCACAGCACCTTGTCCTTCTCTAAAATGTACTTTGCGTTCCAAAAGCCCAAAAACAGAGGAGGAGGTAATCCTGTTATTTCTATCTACAGTGGTTTTGGCTAATTTTATAGATGGTACTGCATTGTCGTATGCATTTATGGAGTCTATAGGTCTTTGCGTTAAAAAAGCATTAGAACTCATGTTTTTAGCAGCATAGCCAGCGATGATGTTTAATTTGGGGTATTGTTTGTAGATGACAATTGCAACAACTACAAGTAGGATAAGGAAAATTATTTTTGTCAATTTCATGATTTTAGTTTATTGACTAAGATACTAAAAAGAAGGGGTAGGTTTTTTATTTTAAAATATTATCAGACTCCTGTACTTCCAAATCCGCCAGTTCCTCTTTCTGTGGTGTCGAGGTCATTGACTTCCTTCCATGTGGCACGTTCGTGTTTTGCGATAACAAGTTGAGCAATGCGTTCTCCGTCGTTGATGGTGAAATTTTCATTGGATAAATTGATAAGAATCACACCAATCTCTCCTCGGTAGTCTGCATCAATGGTACCTGGGCTGTTGAGTACGGTAATCCCTTTTTTGGCGGCTAATCCACTTCTTGGCCTTACTTGTGCTTCAGTCCCAATAGGTAGTGCCATAAACAATCCTGTTTTTACAATTACTCTTTCCATAGGTTTCAGGGTGATAGCTTCGTCGAGATTCGCTTTTAAATCCATCCCCGCAGATGCAATCGTTTCGTAATGGGGTAAGACGTGTTTTGATTTGTTGATGATCTTGATATCCATAGATTCACTTGTTTTTATATATTATTCAATGTTGTATTTACTTTCGTTACTTACCTCTTCTATGACAAATGAGCTTTGTACATTTGAAATACCTTCGATGACAGATAGTTTTTCAATGACAAATGTTTGATAAGCATTCATGTCGTTTACTGCTACCTTTAGTAGAAAGTCGTAGTTACCTGACATGTGATGACATGCCATGATATCTGGTATTTTAGCAATTTCTCTTTTGAAATTTGCAATGGTTTTAATCGAGTGTTTTTCTAAAGAGATTTGACAATATACCAGAATTGATTTGTCAATTTTATTACCGTCCAAAACTGCAACATATCCTTTGATATATTGTTGTTCTTCAAGTTTTTTGATGCGTTCAAAGGTCGGGCTGACTGTCAACCCTACTTGCAAAGCAATTTGTTTGGTGTTTTGCTTTGCGTCTTTTTGTAACAACATCAATATTTTTTTATCGATTGCATCCATACACGGCTCATTTTCTGTATTTGATTTAAAAAGAATCAAACACAGTATAAATATACGGTTTAATTTTTAAATGCAGATTTATATTCTGCAAATGAGTTATAATTGAGTTTTAAATAATGGAATTTTTTAATTTTACAAAATAAATTTTTAAATCATGCAAAAAAGAAAACTATCAGAAGCGGATGAGTTGAGATTGTCAGAACTTCAAAAAGAATTGGAATCTGTGAGCGATTGTTCTCTGGGTTTTCCTGTATCTAAGGATTTTGATTATTCAGCTTTGTACTCTTTTTTCAAATATCCAATTAATAATATTGGCGATCCTTTTGAAGAAGGAACTTATAAGGTGCAATCTCATGCGATTGAAAGAGAGGTTGTTTCTTTTTTTGCCAAACTATTCCGTGCCAAAAAAGAGGATTATTGGGGATATGTAACCAACGGTGGTAGTGAAAGTAATTTGTATGGTTTGTATTTAGCTCGAGAATTGTATCCTGATGCAATGGTTTATTATTCTGACAATACTCATTATAGTGTTCGTAAAAATATACACATGCTCAACATCCCGAGTATTATGTTGCGTTCTCAGGAAAATGGAGAGTTAGATTATGAAGATTTTGAAAATACGTTACAACAGAACCGCCATATACCTGCTATAGTTTTGACGACTTTTGGAACCACGATGACGGAAGCAAAAGACAATGTTGCTGAAATTAAGAAAATCTTCAAAAAGTTAGCCATACAAAATCACTATATTCATTGTGATGCTGCTTTGTCTGGTGTTTACGGAGCCTTTATGGAGCCACGTTTGCCCTTTGATTTTGCAGACGGTGTTGACAGTATCTCCATCAGTGCGCACAAATTCATTGGTGCCCCAATTCCTGCAGGAGTTATTTTAGCGAAGCGAATTAACAAAGATAGAATTGCCAAAGGGGTTTCCTATATAGGCTCTCTAGATACCACGATTACAGGTTCTCGCAACGGTCACAGTTCGTTGTTTCTATGGTATGCGTTAAAACAGTATGGCTTTGAAGGCCTGAGAGAACGTTATAATGACTGTCTTGAGGTAGCTTCTCATTGCTTGGAGGCACTTCAGAATATTGGTGTAGCAGCATGGAGCAATCCTGGAGCTATTACTGTGGTATTGCCTAAAGTTACTCCTGAAGTTAAAGCGAAGTGGCAATTGGCAACCGCAGGAGATATATCGCATATTATATGCATGCCAGGTGTTACTAAAACTCAAATAGACGCATTGGTTATGGATGTTAAAAACTCAGTAGAGATAAGTGTAGAGGAAGCTTTTGAGATTGATTTTTAAGCACTTTCACTTCTTTTTACACTTTGTATTACAGTTCATTGTTAAAGTATACTTTGTAGTAATGCATTTGTTTTTCTTCGTCAAAACCTTTTTCTAGATATTGTTTTGAACTTTCTGGTTTTTCTAAATCCAACTTGATTTGTATGTGCGTGTCGAGTTTGATATCGTTGTTTATTTTTCGTTTCTGAGATTCAAATACAGCGTTTGAAACTTCAAATTCATCCCAGAAATCAATTTGTTTTTTGTTTTCAAAAAGTTCTTTATACTCAATAAAAGCTTGGTGTATAGCTTGTTTATCATTGAAAAGTGTCGTTTCAAATTCTTTAGGGCTTACAGTTTCGTTTTCAGAAAAATATCCAACGGTTGAGCTTAGAAATGAAGCTTGTTCCTGTTTTCCTAGCTCTTCTTTGATAACCGTATTCGAAAATCCTTTGCACATATCGAGAAAATGTTTGGTCTGTGCATTGTCATCGTCTGCAAAAGTGATGCTTAAAAAATGGTCTTTCCAATAAGCAGCATCGTAATTGTTATTGTCAAAACTTAATACGGTATAGCCGTTTTCTTTGTCGGTGTTTAAAATCAAGCAACCTTTGTCCATTTTACCGGGGTGAATTCCTTTGTCTATTTCAAGAAACATTTGTTTTCCTTCTCGAATTGTTTGAAAAAAAGCGGTTCTTTTTTCAATTTTTAAAATCCCAATGGCATCTACTAGTTCTCCTTTGAAGAAAATATCTGAGTAATAAGAGACAATCATGTCACCTGATTTTATTTGCGGCAGTGATGATTGTTCGAATAAGTGATTTGCAATGTGCTGACTGTTCTCAATAAAACTCTCATTGTTTTCGAAAATGGTTGTACAGTAGGTGTACAACTCGTTCATCGAAAGGTGTGTAGGGTGTGTGAAGTTGTAAAACTCATTGATTTTTCCGAAGGGCTTTAAGCTCATATTAAAGAGCATTTTATAGAGATCTTCGTCTTCCGTATCTAGTATGGAAGTTGACAGAAGGTTTTCGCGTTCTTGGTGTTTGTTTCCAATTTTGTGCAAAATAGTTTGTGCGATGAATGTTTCTTCTGTCTGTATCATTTTCTTATTTAGATAAAACCAAAAAGATATAATTTCTAATGGAAGTAATTATATCTTTTGTCTAGGTAAATTAAAAATTTCAGCTAAGGGTTTTGCAAATTTTTTTGCATTAAATTACAGTCCCTCAGAAATTAGTTTTTGAACATATGGGTTGGTCGTAGTTTCTTTCAATGAATTCAATTCTTTTTCAAAGAATTTCTTTAAAACAGCTTTGTCAAGAACTAGTTTTAGTAACTCTACCAAGATAGTTGTGTTTTTAGCACTCAAATGAATTTTTATAAAAGCGTTTAGGTTATCATCAGGTCCCAAAGTTTCCATGTTTGAAAGTGTCAACACTATTGATAAAACTTCTTTGTTGGATTTGGCAGTCTCAATAGGTGTTGCAAGTGTTTCTAATGAAATGTCTTTACTCAAAACCGCAATCTCATTTTTAAGAGCTTCTCTATCGTCGTCATTTCTTGCTTTTAGATACTTGCCAGCTAAAGGGCCTACTTTTTCAAAGGAAGCATTTCTCACAGGACCTTTCTCTTTCTTTTCTTGTTTTGCCCATGAATCTGTCAATCCAACCGTCTTATTGAAAACCAAATTATTTTCATTCGAATCAGGATCCATACAGAAATACCCTTTGCGTTGGAATTGGAATTTATCTCCTACAACTGCTGTATTGAGAGAAGGCTCGACAAAAGCAGTACTTATGGTAAGGGAGTTTTTGTTGATATATTCTTTAAAGTCAACTTCTTTGTTACCATCAGGAGCTTCGTGGCTGAACAAACGGTCGTATAGACGAACCTCCGCTTTGACTGCGTGTTTTATAGAAACCCAATGTAAAGTTCCTTTTACTCTTCGCATACTCGCTTCTGTTCCGCTACCACTTTTAGAATCTTTGTCATAGGTACAGTGTACTTCAGTGATGTTTCCATCAGCATCTTTTACCACCTCATTGGCTTTGATGATATAGGTGTTTTTCAAACGAACTTCACCTCCAAGCTTGAGTCTGAAAAACTTTTTATTTGCTTGCTCTCTAAAATCCTCTCTTTCGATGAAAATTTCTTTGGAGAAAGGGACCTCTCTCGTACCAGCTGATTCGTCTTCAGGATTATTCTCTGCAGTTACCCACTCTTCAGCTCCTTCTTCGTAATTGGTTATGATCAATTTTAAAGGGTCTAAAACGGCCATTACTCTTGGTGCAGTCCTGTTGAGGTCGTCCTTTATACAAAATTCTAATAAAGACACATCAGTTACGTTGTCTCTTTTTGAAATACCTGCAGTTTCGCTGAATTTTCTTACTGCTGCTGGCGTATATCCTCTTCTTCGCAATCCAGAAATCGTTGGCATTCTTGGGTCGTCCCATCCTGCAACTACTTTTTCCTCTACAAGTTGAAGTAATTTACGTTTGCTCATGACAGTATAGCTGAGGTTTCTTCTCGCAAACTCACGCTGTTTAGGGCGAAGGTTTTCGGGAGAAATAACTTGATCTACATACCATTCGTACAAATCGCGGTGGCTTTTAAATTCCAAGGTACAGATAGAGTGTGAAATTTTTTCAAGATAATCAGATTCACCATGTGTCCAATCGTACATAGGGTATATACACCAATCATTTCCTGTTCTGTGGTGTTCTTTCTTTAGAATTCTATACATAATAGGGTCTCGCATGTGCATGTTAACGTGTTGCATGTCAATTTTTGCACGTAAAACATAAGACCCCTCTTCTAGTTTACCCTGCTTCATTTTTTCAAACAACTCTAAGTTTTCACTAACAGACCTATTTCTATTAGGACTGTCGGTACCAGGTTCTGTAGGTGTTCCTTTCTGAATTCTCATGGCTTCTGAGGATTGATTGTCAACATAAGCCTTGCCCTCTTTGATCATTGTAAGAGCCCATTCGTAAAGTTGTTGGAAATAATCTGAAGAATAACATTCTTTGTCCCATTGAAAACCAAGCCATTGTACATCTTCTTTGATGGCGTCTACATACTCTTGTTCTTCTTTTGCTGGGTTGGTATCGTCAAATCTCAAATTGACGGGTGCGTTGTATTTTAAACCCAGTCCAAAATTCAAACATATAGAAGCAGCATGTCCTATGTGAAGATATCCATTTGGTTCTGGAGGAAAACGAAATCTCAATTTGTCTTTTGACAAACCATTTGTCAAATCGTCTTCTATAATTTGTTCTATAAAGTTCAGCGTTTTCTTTTCTTCTGTCATTATGTAAGCGATTTATAAAGTGATAGCATTGGCTTCAAAACTACTCGTTATTTATAAGTCAACAAATTTACTTAAAATCGTTTACAATGTATTTGTTTCGTGAATAAGTTTTATAGCTCAAAATAAGTTATTGAACTTTTAATCATGTCTGTTTGTCGATAATTAAAATTTAAAGGGGGTAATTTTCGTAAAATGCATGGGTATAAATAATTTAACTTAACTTTAGAATTATGGAAGATCATGTATTAGATGGAAGTTTTTCTGGAGAACCAACGCGTCGTTTTAGAGTGCCTAACGGTTGGGGTAGGCAGTACTATTCTGGGAAAATGATTCGAAAAATCAAGAACTATCGCACCGATTTGAGTAGGCCGAACGAATTGAAAAAAATGTCCTTTATCCAGCGTTTTGTAGCTGAGAATATAAGTGGACTCAAACAACGAAAAAGAGATGGTTCTTTAGATTAAAAGTATTAAAGATGTCGAGGTGGCTTTGTCACTTCGACATTTTTATTAAATACACATTCAAGAACCACAAAACATAAATTCATTTTACTAAATTTGTTCCATAACAAACATAATGGGAACAATAAAAGTAGAGAATATCCGCTTGTATGCTTATCACGGATGTTTAGAGGAAGAGGCAAAAATAGGATCTGATTACAGGGTTGATGTCTCAGTAAAAGCAGATTTAAAAGCTTCATCACTATCGGACAAACTTGCCGATACTGTAGACTATGTACATTTAAACTTGATTGTTAAACAAGAAATGGCAATCCGTTCTGAACTATTGGAACATGTTGCAAAACGTATCTTAGATAGGATTTTTAAAGAGATTCGTCTTGTTGCAAAAGCCAAGGTTTCTGTTTCTAAAATAAATCCACCAATTGGCGGCGATGTAGAACAAGTAACAATCACACTTTCGAAAAAGAGATAACAGCTTGTTTTTTTTTGATCTAGGATTTTTTAATTGTAAATCAGGTATTTACAACATTCTATAGAATTTACTTGTACAACCAATAAAAATAACTAAATTTGCATGCTCAATGGCGTTGTGGCCGAGTGGCTAGGCAGTGGTCTGCAAAACCATCTACAGCGGTTCGAATCCGCTCGACGCCTCAAAATGAACCATCTTGTTTTTCAAGGTGGTTTTTTGTTTTTTTTAACGATTATTTTTTAAAGAAAATAGGATATTTGCAGTCTCTCAGATTTTTTTAAAGTAAGTTCTTTTTTAAATTGTATCTTAGTAAATTACAGTAACGATACCCTATGAAATTATATCCTATTGAGACTGGTAATATCAAACTTGACGGTGGAGCAATGTTTGGCGTTGTGCCTAAAAGCATTTGGCAAAGAACCAATCCAGCGGATTCAAATAATATGATTGATTTAAGCATGCGTTGTCTTTTGATAGAGGACGGCTCCAGATTGATTCTGATTGATACAGGGATTGGAAATAAGCAATCTGACAAGTTTTATGGTTATTTTTATTTGACTCACAACAGTTCTTTGGATGCGTCTTTGGGTAAGCACGGGTTTCATAGAGATGATATTACGGATGTGTTTTTAACCCATCTACATTTTGACCATTGTGGAGGGGTTATCAATAGAAACAGACAAAATTCTGGATATGAAACCGCATTTAAAAATGCGACTGTTTGGTCTAATAAACATCATTGGCAATGGGCAACAAATCCCAACCCAAGAGAAAAGGCTTCCTTTTTAAAAGAGAACATAGCGCCTATTTTAGAAAGTGGTCAATTGCAGTTTGTACCGATTAACAACGAGAGTCTCGTCGTTGAAAGTCCATTGAATTTTGATATAATTACTGTGGACGGACATACGGAAAAACAAATGTTACCGAAACTAAAATACAAAGGCAAAACAATTGTTTTTGTAGCTGACTTGTTACCAACTATCGGACATATTCCGCTACCTTACGTCATGGGCTATGACACAAGACCATTACAGACGATGAAAGAAAAGGCTGTGTTTTTAGAAGCAGCAGCGACTCATGAGTACCTACTGTTCTTGGAACATGATTTTACTCACGAATTGTGTACTGTTCAAAAAACAGCAAAAGGAGTGCGACTCCAAAATACCTATACTTTTAACGAAGTATTCAATCAATTTTAAAACGTTTACAAATTAATTATGACAATCAAAAATTCATTTTATCTAACCTCACTTGCAGTAGCCTCTCTTGTAAGTTGTAAATCCATTCACAAAATTCCTGTACCTCTAGCGATTCAGAACGCTATTGAGATTCCTGTTAAAAAACAGGCGCTTACTGAGGTTCAAAAACAAACTTGGGGGCATGCTGATTTAGTAAAAGATAGTATTCCTGGTATGAGTGTATTACAAGCCTATGCTTTCTTAGAAGGAAAACCTTCAAAGGAGGTGATCGTATCTGTAAACGATTCTGGAGTTGATTTGAAACACGAAGATTTAAAAGAGGTGTTATGGGTGAATGAGAAAGAAATTCCTGGCAACGGTATTGATGATGATAAAAATGGTTTTGTAGATGATGTTCACGGATGGAATTTCCTTGGAGATGTTTACAACGAAAACCTAGAATTGACTCGTATCGTTAAGTTGCAGTCTCAAAAATTTAAGGGAAAAAAAGAAATAGATATTTTAGAAGCAGATAAGGAAGAGTATGCTACTTATTTGGACTACAAAAAGAAATTTCATGAGAAGTTAGCCGCTGCAGTTCAGGCAAAAGAAAAATACACGAATTATTCAAATATGTTTAAGACTGCTCATGCTTCAGTAGTGCGTCTTACAGGTAAGGAAGATTACAGCATAAATGATGTAAAGGCGCTGGATTCTCTTTCTCAAGTGAAACTTGGTTCTCAAAAAGGATTGGTTTTAAATGTCCTTGGAAGTGGTTCGACGTTGAAAGCTGAAATTAAAAAAATTGAAAGACCTTTGAATTATTTCACAAATCAAGTAACTAAGTACTACAACTTAGATTTCAATCCACGTGAAGTTTTGGGAGATAACGAAAATGATATCGAAGATGTTGACTATGGAAATGGAAATCCAATGCACATGCAAGATGATGAAATTCACGGAACACATGTTGCCGGTATTATTTTAGCACAAAATGGTAATGATAAAGGAGTTGACGGTGTTGCAAAAAACGTAAAATTGATGACCGTTCGTTGTGTGCCTAATGGAGATGAATACGACAAAGACGTTGCTTTAGGATTCAAATATGCAGTGGACAATGGTGCAAAAGTAATCAATACGAGCTTTGGTAAAGGGTACTCATTGCATTCTAAGTGGGTACACGAAGCTATTGCCTATGCTGCTAAACACGATGTTTTGATTGTAAATGCTGCAGGAAATGATGCCACAAATATAGATGAGGTTATTACGTATCCAAACGATGCACCTGATATGCTAAACGAAATTTCAGATAATGTAATTACAATTGGAGCCATGAGTTCTAAATATGATGAAAATATGTTGGCTACTTTTTCAAATTACGGAAAGGTTAATGTGGATATATTTGCGCCAGGAGTTCAAATATATGCAACAACACCAAATAACACATATGAATACTTAAGTGGAACTTCAATGGCAGCTCCTTCTACGGCAGGTGTAGCCTCAATGATTCGTTCTTATTTCCCTAAGCTCTCTGCTTCACAAGTAAAGCATATCTTGATGAATTCGGGAACTCTAATTGATTTTAAAGTATTGAAACCGGGATCTAAGGAATTGGTTTCTTTGTCTGAGTTATGTGTTTCTGGACGAATTGTAAACGCTTACAATGCTGTAAAGATGGCAGCTAAAATGCTAGAATAATAGTACAAGAAACTTTTCACAAACGATCATAATAAAATGAGTTTTAAATCAATAATAAAGTATGCATGTGTGTTTGTTTTTACAATTACCACACATGCACAAAACTCCAACTATTGGCAACAGCATGCTGATTACAAAATGGAGGTAGATATGGATGTTGAAAAATTTCAATACACAGGATTTCAGACGGTTACTTATACAAACAATTCCCCTGATGTATTGAATAAAGTATACTTCCATTTGTACAATAATGCATTTCAGCCGGGAAGTGAAATGGATATACGTCTCCAAAACATCAAGGATCCAGATCCGAGGATGACTGTTAATCTTGGCACTGAAGATATGCCTAAAGTAACCAGTAGGATTTCATTACTAAAGCCCAATGAGATTGGGTTTTTAAGAGTATCTGAGATATTGCAAGACGGAGTAGTTTTAGCTACTTCTGAGGAAGGAACTATATTGGAAGTTGTATTAAATACGCCAATCGCTTCAGGTGCTAGCACGGTATTTGAATTGAAATTCAAAGGTCAGGTGCCAGAACAAATAAGACGTTCGGGAAGAAATAATAAAGAAGGTGTAGCCTTGTCTATGTGTCAATGGTACCCTAAAATGGTTGAGTACGATTTTGAAGGTTGGCATACTTTTTCATATGTAGGAAGAGAGTTTCACGGTGTGTGGGGGAATTTTGATGTCACAATTCAGATCGATAAAAACTACACAGTAGGTGGGTCAGGTGTATTGCAAAACCCAGAAGAGATTGGACATGGTTATTCATCAAGAAGTGAAGATCTTGTAAATTCCAAAAGTGATAAATTGTCTTGGCATTTTGTCGCAGACAATGTACATGATTTTACTTGGGCTGCTGATCCTGAATTTCAACACGATAGATTTAAAACTGCTTCTGGAACAGAGCTACATTTTCTTTACAAGAAAAACATGGAACCACAATACTTGGCACGTTGGATGCGAGTTCAATCTAAAACAGAAGAGCTATTGAACTATTTCAATAAGCACGTTGGTCCTTATCCTTATGATCAATACTCTGTTATTCAGGGAGGAGATGGAGGTATGGAGTATGCCATGTGTACTTTGATTACAGGAGAGCGTTCTTTTGAAAGTTTGTTTGGGGTAATTGCCCATGAAATGGCTCATTCCTGGTTTCAATTTGTGTTGGCATCGAACGAGAGTAAACATCCGTGGATGGACGAAGGTTTTACTACTTACATTTCAAACCTTGCAGAAAATCATATTTTAAAGAAAGGAAAAGAAAATCCTTTGTTGAGCTCTTATAGCGGTTACTTTAGTCTTCTATCTTATGGCCTTGAGGAGCCATTGACGACACAAGGTGATGCGTACAAACACAATTTTGCATACGGTGTTGCAAGTTATAGTAAGGGATCAATTTTTCTAGCTCAGTTAGAATATGTTATTGGAAAAGAAAATGTAGAGAAGACACTTTTGAAGTATTATCAAGACTTTAAATTCAAACATCCAACACCAAATGACATCAAAAGAACGGCAGAGAAAGTTTCAGGGATCTCTTTAGAATGGTACCTCAATTATTGGACGCAAACAACCCATACAATAGATTATGGAGTTACTGTTGAGAATGGTAATGAAGTTCACTTGTCTCGTATTGGTGAAATGCCGATGCCCATTGATTTAAGCGTTGTATACAAAGACGGAACATCAGAGGCTATATACATACCATTGAAGATGATGCGTGGTGAGAAACCTACAGTTGCAAAAGTTTTAAAAGATTGGTCTTGGGTAGCTCCAAATTATACGTTTACTACAGAAAAAGAGATTCAGTCAATTGAGATTGATACATCAAAGCGAATGGCTGATGTGGAAAGGGAAAACAATATTTGGAAATTTACTGAGATAGCTCAATAATAAACAAAAGGCCTTCAACAGAAGGCCTTTTTTATTGTTTATACATCATCAAAGTCAATGCTGATTTTTTCAGTTGTAGGATGGGCTTTACAGGTTAAAATAAAGCCTTCTTCAATTTCTTCTTCTGTTAGTATACTGTTAGAGGTCATCATTGCTTTTCCTTCAGTCACAAGTGCCATACAGCTACTGCAAACACCGCCTTGACATGAGTAAGGTGCATCTATATTTTCACGAAGAGAAGCTGCCAAGATAGTGTCTTTTTGATCCATGGTAAAAGTTGTTTCCTCATCGTCTACCAATACAGTAATTTCAGATACTCCCTCTGAGATATTACTTTCTTTAGTTTTTGCAGCTGATACAAATAATTCATAGTGAATATTTTCCTTTGAAAAAGAATTTTCAATCAATGTATCAGAAACAGTGTGAATCATTTGTTCAGGTCCACACAAATACACAGCATCGAAAGTCATGTGTTTGTATGTGTCTTTTACGATACTTTTTACAAGTTCTTTGTCAATACGTCCTTGACCACCTTCTTTATTAGTCTCTCTACTAAAAACATAAGTTACATTGATACGAGCTATGTATTTTTGAGAAAGTGTATCAATTTCATCTTTGAAAATTGTTTCTGCAGCTGTTTTGTTTCCATAAATCAGTGTAAATGTGGACTTTTTCTCAGCATCAAGAATAGATTTAATCATTGATAGCACAGGGGTGATTCCACTTCCAGCGACAAAACCTACATAGTTTTTTTGTGAATTTTCATCTGTTTCAAGTAAAAAACTTCCTTCTGGAGCTGAAACCTCAATAGAATCGCCATTGTTTAGTTTGTTATATGCATAGTTGGAAAAAATGCCGTTTTCAATTGCTTTTACCGCAATTTTTAAATCCCCACTATGTGGAGATGAACAAATAGAGTAGGCACGTCTAATCTCATCGCCTTCTATGTTTGTTTTTAGAGTAACGTACTGACCTGCAACAAAAGCAAATTGTTTTTTTAAGTCTTTAGGTATTTCAAAAAGAATAGATACAGCAGCACTGGTTTCTTTTTTAATCTCTTTAATTTTTAGGCTGTGAAATTGTGGCATTAGCTTTTGTGTTTTTATCGTTTACAAAAATAAGAAACTTCTTAAAATTAAGTAGGTAGAATATTAAATAATATAATAGAAGGTTCAATGTTAGATATACTTCTATGGTATGGATAACAATTTTTGTATCTTAGTGAAGACATATAAAATATTATGCAAGATTCAACAACTAATTTACAAGAATTATTGGGTATAGAACATCCTGTGATTGTAGCCCCCATGTTTTTAGTATCAAACACAAAAATGGCAATTGCTGCAATGCAAAAATCCGTAGCGATATGTATACCAGCACTTAATTATAGAACGATACCAGAGTTAAAAGAAGCAATTTTGTTATTGAAAAACAAAAAAGAAGAAAAGGGTTCATTTGGTATCAATTTAATTGTTAATAAATCTAATCTTAAATTTAGGGAGCAGTTGAATACTTGTTGTGAATTGGGGGTCGATTTTATAATCACATCGCTTGGAAACCCTAAAGATGTTATTGATATGTGCAAGCCTTTAGGAATCAAAGTTTTTTGTGATGTTGTAAATTTAGAGCAAGGCCAGAAGGTAACTGCTATGGGTTGTGATGCTTTGATAGCGGTCAATGATAGAGCTGGAGGACACCGTGGAGACATGTCGCCTGAGGATCTAATAGTTCAATTATCGCATTACTGCAAAATACCTGTGATATCTGCAGGAGGAGTTGGTAGTAGAGAGGAAATGGAAGAGATGATATCTTATGGTGCTGCAGGGGTATCTATTGGAAGTCCATTCATCGCTTCAGAAGAATCCTCTGTGTCTAATGCCTATAAAGAAGCATGCGTAGTCTATGGAGCAAAAGATATTGTAATGACTCAAAAGATATCTGGTACTCCTTGTACAGTAATTAATACACCTTATGTTCAAAAAATAGGCACCCAACAGACTTGGCTTGAAAGCGTATTGAACAGAAATAAAAGATTGAAAAAATGGGTCAAGTTATTACGTTTTCTAAAAGGTTCTTCAGATGTTGCAAATGCAGCTACCAAGGCAACCTACAAGACAGTTTGGGTTGCTGGCCCTTCTATTGAACACACTAGAAAAATTGAGCCTTTGACTGCAATTTTAGATCGATTTATAAGTTGACATATTTTTATTCCATTATTTTTTTGATTGCTATTTTGTTCTCATTAGACAAAGCTTTTTTTTTTCAATACATTTTCGTAATATAATTTGTAATATTGCGTTTTATTTAAAATACTACAGTGTTTGAAAGAAACACTGATTTAATTGTTTAAAGCATTGCTTAAATCTCATATTACATTAACGTTATCGATTTTATTTGTTTTTCTTTTAGGCTGTAGCACTAAGAAAAATAAGTTTTTAAATCGTGAGTACCATGTTATGGTTGCAAAATATAACGTGATGTACAATGGAGTTCTTGCTTATGATGAAGGGATACTTGATATCAACGAAAACTACGAAGACAATTATTGGGAAGTTTTACCTATCGAACCACTCGCGGTAAAAGAGGCAAACATTTTAATGCCTAATTATAATTCTAAGATTAAAAAAGAGGATACAATGAGCGATGAGGTTATCGCTCAAAATGCTGCAACACCATTTGATGTGTCTGAATCTAAGGCTGTTAAGACTGTTCAAAAACACTCAATGGTGATTGGAGGAAAAGAACGCAATAGAATGATAGACGACGCATACTTGTTATTGGGTAAGTCACGATATTATACAAGACGATTCGTTCAGGCAAAAGAAGCTTTAAAAGCGATTGTAAAAAACTACCCTCAATCAGATTTGATCAAAGAAACTCTTATTTGGGCTGCCAAAACAGATATTCGATTGCAAAATGAAGATCTTGGAATTGCAACACTCCAAAAAATGTTGCAGAAAAATAATTTATCAGATGAACTTCGTGAAGATGCGTTTACAGCTCTTGCATTAGCCTACAGGCAACTCGATAGTATGCAACCTTTACTAAAAAGTTTGAGAGATGCGATTTCTGTAAGTACAGATCCCCTTCAAAAATCTAGAAATTTGTTTGTTTTGGGACAGTTGTATAGAGAGAATAATGAAATAACAAAATCCCAGTCCGCTTTCCAAACTTTGATTGACTTTAGAAAAGCGCCCTACAAATATAAAATCCTATCAGAAATTGAAAAAGTAAAAAATTATCAAAAAGGAGAGGATGCAGTTCCTGTTTTAAAACGACTCGATAAATTGGTTGGAATACGTGAGAACAGACCTTATCTAGATGCATTGTACTATCAAATGGGCGGAGTTGAGTACAAAAATGATAGAAAAGAAAAAGCAATGCAGGCTTATCAAAATTCAATTCATACCAAATCAGCAAAAGATTTTCAAAAGGGACATTCCTACGAAGCAATTGGAGATATTTTTTTCAAGGATTCAGATTATTTTAACGCAGGAGCATATTACGACAGTGTTTTACAATTGTCTCAAAAAAGCCAAACAAAAAGAATTCGAAATCTGAGAAAAAAACGCGCAAGTTTGGTGACAGTACTTGAGTTAGAAGCTATTTTGAAACGCAATGATAGTATATGGGAGGTGCTTTCTCTTGATGAAGACAAACAATACAGCTATTTTGCCAACCATATTGAAAAGCTGAAGGCAGCTGAAATTGCATCTAAAGAACAAGCCTCCTTGGATGCAAAACTAAAAAATTACGAAGATGTCTCTTCTGTATCAACCACGACAAACACATTATTGTCAGACGGAAAATGGTATTTTTATAATACAAAAATTGTAAATTACGGTTTAGGTGAATTTAAAAAACAGTGGGGAAATAGAGTATTAGAAGATAATTGGCGTTTGTCTTCCAAACAAGTTGAAAAACCTGAAGAAGAGGAGATGTTAGTTGAAGGAGACACGATGTCGTTAGATACTTCTATTCCTGAAGTGTATAAAGTATCCTATTATTTAGATCGTTTGCCTGATTCTTTTGAAGAGGTGGATAGCATTTCAAACTTACGTACGAGTTCTTATTATCAATTGGCTTTGATATATAAAGAGCAATTTAATGAACAAGAACGTGCAGCTGAGAAATTAGAGCGTTTGTTAGAGATATTTCCAGAGGACAAATTGTTATTGGGTACTAATTACAATTTATACAAAATATATAAAGAGAAAAACGACCCAAAAGCAGATTACTATGCTGATATTATAGTTGATGTTTTTCCGAATTCTATTTTTGCACAAATAATAAGTGATCCCAAAGCTTTGCAAAAGATGCAAAAAGAAGGATTTACTGCAGAGTCTAAGTATCGTGAAATTTATAAAGATTATCTCTTAGGGAATTATGGTCAAGCGGCCTATGATATTTCAGAAGCGTTACGTATATTTGAGAGTGATTCTATAGTTCCAAAATTTGAGTTGTTGAGGGCGTTCTGTATTGCTAGAATTCAAGGAGAAGAAGCATTGAAAAAAGCATTAGATGCAATCGTTTTAAATCATGCCAATACAGCAGAGGGAAAAAGGGCTAAAGAATTATTGAAAATATTAAAGTAATATTACCTAATTATGTTTAAAGAAAAAAAAATGAAAGAAGCTCCTGTTTTAGAAAGAAATACCATCAGTAAAAAAACATCAATTGTAGGTGAAATTAGTTCTGAAGGTGATTTTAGAATAGACGGAACCGTAGAGGGAAGTATTAAAGCTGTTGGAAAAGTAATCATTGGGAAAGAGGGGCTTGTAAAAGGGACCATTGAATGCACGAACGCTGATATCGAAGGCCAGATAATAGGTGATCTCAACGTTAGTGAATTGCTTAGTTTAAAAAGTACTGCAGTGATTAATGGAGATGTTGTTGTAGGCAAATTGAATGTTGAAGCAGGAGCTGTATTCAATGCTACTTGTAGCATGAAAGGAATGGTCAAAGAACTAAATTCTAATGAAAAACAAAAAGCTACCAATAAAGCCGCTTCATAAATTTCTCAGACTCTCAGGAGTTGGGGTGCAAATGGGAGTTACCATTTACATTGCATCTTACTTTGGAAAAAAATTGGATATTTATTTTGGTTTTGAAAAGTTATGTACCCTTTTAGCTATTCTTTTAGCTTTTTTAGCTTCTGTTTATAGTTTAATGCAACAGTTAAAGAAAATCCAAGATTGAATTAGAATGAAAGTTTTGTTTCTCTTTAAATTTTGGCTTCGGCTTACCTTGTTGTGTGTGCTTTTCTATTTTGTTCATTCTTATACAGTTCAATTTTCAGGAAATTTTTCAGAAGAAAGTTTACTTTTCCACGCTTATATAGCTAATTACGGTCTTGCGATTTTTATTTTTGGAGGCCTCTGCCTACTTCGAAAACGCTTCAATGATCACTTAGGTTTTTTATTCTTATACGGAAGCTTTGCAAAATTTGCTGTTTTTTTTATGTTTTTTTATCCGTTTTATCAAAGAGACGGGCAGATGAATCGCCTTGAGTTTTTCGAGTTTTTCGTTCCTTATGTAGCTTGTTTGAGTTTAGGAACTTATTACGTTTCTCTACTTTTAAATCTTCCTGCCAAAGAGAAGTAGATTATATGTCGTATCACACGTTAAAATAATCTAAAAATTAATTTTTCAGTTGAATTTAAAAATATATCTTTGCAGCGTTTTAAAAACACGTTTATAACTATTTTTATGCGAAGAGAATTTATAATCAAAAAGATTGCTTTTGTACTGTTTTTAGTTTCATTTGCGTCTTTTGGTCAGCATCATGAAGCAGCACATGCTGCCCATTCTGAAGGACACAGTGTTTCAGAAGAGGGTATCACAAAAGAGTATGTTAAAGAGTTTATCGATCACCACTTGTTGGATACATATGATTTTGGGTTGTATTCATACACAGATGAAGCTGGTCACGAATCACATGTTGGGTTTCCTTTACCAGTGATTTTATGGGACAAAGCTTCAGGTTTACATGTTTTTTCTTCTTCAAAATTCCATCATGCGACTGCAGTCGCTGAAAGTAATGGTTCCTTTTACAAGGTATTCCACAATAAAATTTATGCAACGGATATTGATGGTAAAATTCACTTGGATGACCATCATCATCCAACCAATGCAAAACCTTTAGATTTCTCTATTACCAAAAACGTTTTCGTAATTTTTGTTGTTTGTGTATTGATGTTCTTTATTTTTACACGTATGGCTAAAAATTATCAAAAAAGCGCTCTTCCATCTGGTTTTGGTCGCTTGATGGAGCCAATTATTTTATATATCAGAGATGATATTGCAATTCCTAATATTGGTAAAAAGCATTATAGAAAATACATGAGTTACTTGTTGACAGTGTTTTTCTTTGTATGGATCATCAACTTGCTAGGTTTGACACCGTTAGGGGTAAATGTTACCAATAACATTGCAGTTACTTTTGCTTTGTCATTTATAACCTATTTGTTGACGACTTTTACAGCAAACAAAAATTATTGGGGTCATATTTTTTGGATGCCAGGAGTTCCAACACCGATGAAGTTTTTATTAGCTCCTATTGAATTGTTAGGTACTTTTATCAAGCCATTCTCATTAATGATACGTTTGTATGCGAATATTACTGCAGGACACATTGTATTGATGAGTATTTTAGGGATGGTGTTTATTTTCAAAAATTGGATTGGAAGTCCTTTGTCTTTTGGATTGGCATTTGCACTGTCTTTATTAGAATTGCTTGTAGCAGCATTGCAAGCTTATATTTTCACTATGTTGTCAGCGTTGTACTTCGGTTCAGCTGTTGAAGAGCATGATGACCACTAAATTGAATGTTTAATAATTAATTATATTTATCATGGAAGGATTAAATTACATTGGAGCAGGATTGATCGTAATCGGTGCAGCTTTTGGAATTGGAAAAATTGGTAGTTCAGCAATGGACGCTATTGCTCGTCAGCCAGAAGCTTCAGGAAAAGTTCAAACTGCTATGCTTATTGCAGCGGCCCTTATCGAAGGTATTGGTTTCGCAGCATTATTTGCAGCTTAAGAAAAAAACAAATAGCTACAACGGTTGGTTGTAGCTATTGTTTATTAAAAAAAATAATTGAATTATATTAAACAGATAACATGGATAAATTAATCGAACAGTTTTCAGTAGGATTGTTTTTTTGGCAATCACTTTTATTTATCGGATTGGTTTTATTGCTTAAAAAGTTTGCATGGAAACCAATTTTAGATGCTGTTAACGACAGAGAAGAAGGTATCAAGTCTGCTTTGGATGCAGCTGAATTAGCAAAGAAAGAAATGGAAACTTTATCAGCTGACAACAAGCAGTTGATGAAAGATGCGAGAGCAGAAAGAGATCTTTTGTTAAAAGAAGCTCAGGAAATAAAAGATAAATTAATTACTGATGCAAAGGAAGAGGCTCAAGCTCAAGCAACTTTGTTGATAGAAAACGCAAAAGCAGCTATCGATGTTGAGAAAAAAGCAGCTATTTCTGATTTGAAAACACAAGTAGCTTCTTTGTCAATTGATATCGCTGAGAAAGTTGTAAAAAGCGAATTGGCGTCAAAAGAGGATCAATTGGCATTGGTAGATAAATTAGTAGGAGACGTTACTTTAAATTAATAAGATGCAAGGAACTAGAGCAGCATTACGCTATGCAAAGGCAGTTTTAAATTTAGCCAAAGAAGCAGGTAAAGAAGTAGAAGTTAATGCTTCAATGCTTGTTGTTTCTGAAGCTATAACTGAAAGTAAAGAATTATCTATCGTCTTGAATAGCCCTGTCATCAAAGCTACCGATAAAGTAAAGGCTTTGAATGCTATATTTGCAGACAGTATAGATCAAATTACTCTTGGTGTGATTGCACTTTTAGGGGAAAACAAAAGATTACCTTTGTTGAAAATGGTAGCAACTCAATTTTCAGTATTGTACGATCACTACAAATTGATTGATACTGCAAAAGTTACAACTGCAGTTCCATTGACGAAGGATTTAAAGGAGAAAGTACTTGCAAAAATCAAAGAGCTTACAGGTAATGAGGCTTCTATTGATAATGTAGTAAACCCTGACATCATAGGTGGGTTTATATTACGTGTTGGAGATATTCAGTATGACGCAAGTATTTCTAATAATTTTAACAAATTGAAAAGACAATTTGACCACAGTCATTTTGTTGCAAAAATTTAATTATACATCAAAATAAAAGAAGATGGCAACAATTAAAGCAGCTGAAGTTTCAGCAATTTTAAAAGAACAATTATCAAATTTTGAAGCTTCTGCTTCATTAAATGAAGTTGGAACTGTTTTACAAGTAGGTGATGGTATTGCTCGTGTATACGGTTTAGAAAATGTACAGTACGGAGAATTGGTTCAATTTGAATCAGGACTAGAAGGTATTGTATTGAACTTGGAAGAAGACAATGTTGGTGTTGTACTTTTAGGTCCTTCTACATCTGTAATTGAAGGGTCTACTGTGAAACGTACAGAACGTATCGCATCTCTTAATGTAGGTGAAGGTATTGTTGGACGTGTGGTTGATACTTTAGGAAATCCTATTGATGGTAAAGGTCCTATCTCTGGTGAAACTTTTGAGATGCCTTTGGAGCGTAAAGCACCAGGAGTTATTTTTAGAGAGCCTGTAACGGAACCAATGCAAACAGGTATTAAATCTATTGATGCAATGATTCCTGTTGGACGTGGACAACGTGAATTAATCATTGGAGACCGTCAAACTGGTAAATCAACTGTTGCTTTAGATACCATTTTAAATCAAAAAGAATTTTACGATGCTGGTAAGCCAGTATATTGTATCTATGTTGCTGTTGGACAGAAAGCATCAACAGTTGCAGGTATTGTAAACTTATTAGAAGAAAAAGGTGCTTTAGCATACACGACTGTTGTTGCTGCAAGCGCATCTGAGCCTGCACCTATGCAGGTATATGCTCCATTTGCAGGTGCTGCAATTGGTGAGTACTTTAGAGACACGGGTAGACCAGCTTTGATTGTATATGATGATTTGTCTAAACAAGCAGTTGCTTACCGTGAGGTTTCTTTGTTGTTAAGAAGACCACCGGGACGTGAGGCATATCCAGGAGATGTATTCTTCTTGCACTCTAGATTGTTAGAGCGTGCTGCAAAAGTAATCAACAATGATGAAATTGCATCTAAAATGAATGATGTACCACCATCTTTACAAGGTAAAATCAAAGGAGGAGGTTCTTTAACTGCTTTGCCAATTATTGAAACTCAAGCAGGTGACGTGTCTGCCTATATTCCAACCAACGTAATTTCGATTACTGACGGTCAGATTTTCTTGGATGGTGATTTGTTTAACTCTGGGGTTCGTCCTGCAATTAACGTTGGTATTTCTGTATCACGTGTGGGAGGTTCTGCACAGATTAAATCAATGAAAAAAGTTTCGGGTACCTTAAAATTAGACCAAGCTCAATATCGCGAGCTAGAAGCTTTTGCTAAGTTTGGTTCTGATTTAGATGCTGCTACTATGAATGTAATCTCAAAAGGAGAACGTAATGTTGAGATCTTAAAGCAAGCTCAAAACGATCCTTATACTGTAGAAGATCAAGTAGCTATCATCTATGCTGGTTCTAAAAACTTACTGAAGGATGTACCTGTTAATAAGGTAAAAGAATTTGAAGCGGATTATATTTCTTATTTGAATGCTAAACATAGAGATGTATTAGATTCATTGAAATCAGGAAAGCTTGAAAAATCTTCTTTAGAAGTTTTAGAAGCTGCAGCTGCTGAAATATCTGCAAAATTTAATTAATAATTAGTACAATGAGTTCTACAAGGTTCGCCTTGTAGAACCTATGTTATATCTTCAAAGTCTTATTGTTTACTCAACGAAACTAACTTTGATACAATACTACATACAATGGCAAACTTAAAAGAAATTAGAAACAGGATTACTTCTATAGGTTCTACGATGAAAATCACGAGCGCTATGAAAATGGTTTCTGCTGCTAAATTGAAAAAAGCACAAGATGCAATTACTGCAATGCGTCCTTATTCAACTAAACTAACAGAGTTATTGCAAAATTTAAGCGCAACTCTCGATGAGAATGCTGGAGGTAAATTTTCAGAGCAAAGAGAAGTTTCTAAAGTATTATTAGTTGTTGTAACCTCAAATAGAGGTTTGTGTGGAGGTTTTAATTCATCTGTTATCAAGGAAACAAAAATTATTGCTTCAAAGTATGAAGGTAAGACAGTTGATTTGGTTACTATTGGTAAAAAAGGAAACGACTTGTTAGCCAATGATTTTAACATCATTTCAAACAAAAGTGATTTGTACGATTCACTTACTTTTGATGCAGTAGCATCAATAGCTGACGAGTTAATGCAATACTTTGTTTCAGGTTCTTATGACAAGATTGAAATTGTTTACAATAGTTTTAAAAATGCTGCAACTCAACTACTAAAAGTTGAGCAGTTCTTGCCAATTAAGCCCGTTGAGGATTCTTCAAATGAAGCTTCAGATTACCTTTTTGAACCTACTAAAGAAGAAATCATTTCTGAATTGATTCCAAAATCATTAAAGACTCAATTGTATAAAGCAATTCGTGATTCTTATGCCTCCGAACACGGTGCACGAATGACTGCGATGCACAAAGCAACAGACAATGCTAAAGAGTTGCGTAACGAATTATTATTGACTTATAACAAAGCACGTCAAGCAGCTATTACTAATGAAATATTAGAGATTGTTGGTGGTGCAGAGGCACTAAATGCTTAAAAAATAATTTAT
>JBMZVD010000017.1:0-30577 GCA_049625305.1 Flavicella sp. | reverse complement strand
TCAAAAAAATGCAAACAATCTTACCGTCAAAAGAATGTGTCAATTTTTCCTATAAATGCTCAAAAGTTCGAAAAGAGTATTGCTTCTTGTAAAGGTGTGATTTGTGGCGCAGGTTTTGAAACTCCAGCAGAAGCGATGTTTCTAAAGAAGAAATTGTTAGTGATTCCGATGAAAGGGCAGTTCGAACAGCATTATAATGCTGCCGGCTTGCGAGATTGTGGTGTTCCTTCATTAAAATCATTGAAGAAGAAATACCTTCCTGAAATCAAAAATTGGGTTGAAACTGCTAGTGACGTTGAAGTTGATTATCCAGATACAACTGTTCAGATTGTGGATGCTGTTTTGTCAAAGTATATCATTGCAAATGAGTTCTCACAACAATTATTGCATGAAATCTAATAGTTTCAATCTGATTTTTATTTGGATACTTATAAAATATAGAAGCCCTCAAACTTAATGTTTGAGGGCTTTTACGATGGTATAATTTAATTAACCTTTGATTTGTATGTTGGTGAAATCAGCAGGAACTATGAGTGTTCTATTTTCATAGCTTACATCTGATAAGTCCACATATTCATTGTTGAGTTTAATTTTCTTAACCTCAAATGGCAATCCAAACAAATTGATCTTAAATGTTTTGTAAGATGTTTCAAATTTTCCTTGTTTGTGATGTCTTATGGTCAATTTATCTTCAGCTCCTTCCAACTTAAAGTTGCGCAAGCTAAACCTTCCTTTTGTATAATCGTAACCGTCGTTAGCATCCTCGTACAATTCAGAAGTTTCAGTGCCTTCTAGGTAATAAGTGTCCAGATTTACTTGCTCTATCACTTTTTCTCCTACATATTGTTGCACGGGATATTTAGGGATAATAGCACCTGCTTTGATAAAAATTGGCATGCTGTCTAGTTCTGCGTCAACCCAAGTTTCTCTTCCTCCACACTGCGTTTCTTTTGTCCAATAGTTGTACCACTTACCGACAGGCAAATACATACGTCTACCTTTTGCGTTAGGCTCGCTAATTGGGCATACTAAAATTTTATCTCCACAGATAAACTCATCCACTCTATAGTGCGTTTGAGTATCTTCTTGATCATATAAAACTAAGGACTTAATCATCGGTTCTCTTTCCTCAGAATATTTGTAGAAAGAGGTGTATAAATATGGTAGTAGTTCGTAACGTATTTCGATGAATTTACGAACAACATTGGTGATTTCTTCATCAAATGCCCAAGGTTCTTGATCTCCATGATCTCCTGAAGAGTGGGTTCTACAAAATGGATGAAAAGCTCCTAGTTGAATCCATCTAGCGTATAGTTCACCATTTGGTTGTTCGGCAAAACCTCCAATATCCGATCCTGCAAATGAAAAACCAGACATGGCAAGTCGCTGTGCTTGAATGTTTGCAATCTGTAAATGCTCCCATGTAGCGACATTGTCTCCCATCCAAGTAGACGTATATCTTTGGGTACCAGAATAAGCAGATCTTGTGATTACGAATGGACGTTTAGGATAATTGAATTTTTTTAGACCATGGTAGGTAGCTCTTGCCATCTGCATACCGTAAATATTATGTGCTTTTCGATGACTACATGGGTTTCCATCGTAATCGTGTCGCACATCATTTGGAAATGTTTTACCAGGAACATCCATTACAGCAGGTTCATTCATATCGTTCCAAACTCCTTTGACTCCGGTATCTTCAATAAGTTCTTTAAAGAGTCCTGCCCACCATTCTCTTACTTCCGCTCTCGTAAAGTCAGGAAAGTAACACTCGCCAGGCCATACTTTACCTTTCATGTAAGGCCCATCGGCTCTTTTACAAAAATAATCCTTGTCAAGTGCTTCTTTGAATACGCTATATTCGTTGTCTATTTTAATTCCAGGATCTATGATAACAACTGTTTTGAAACCGTCGTCTTCTAGTTCTTTTACCATTCTTTTTGGATCAGGAAAATAGTCTTTACTCCAAGTAAAACAACGAAACCCTTCCATGTAGTCAATGTCTAAATAAATTGCATCACATGGGATTTTTAAGTCTCTAAACCTTTGTGTGACTTCCTTGACGTTTGCTTCTGGATAATAACTCCATTTGCATTGATGGTATCCCAAAGCCCATAAAGGAGGTAATTCAGGGGTACCTGTCAAATCCGTATAACTAGTTACTACGTCTTGCATTTTTGGTCCGTAGAAGAAGTAGTAGTTCATTTCACCTCCTTGAGCCCAAAAACTTGTTACGTTTCTTCTCTCGTGACAAAAGTCAAAATAAGTTTTAAAAGTATTGTCAAAAAAGATTCCATAAGCTTTTCCGTGATGGAGTCCTGTGTAAAAAGGAATGGCCTTATAAATGGGGTCAGTATTTTTTCCAAAAGCATAGGAATCGGTTGCCCAATTTTCAAATCTTCTTCCTTTGAGGTTGGTATGTTGTGGTTTGTCACCCAATCCATAAAAACTCTCTCCATTCTGAGAAGCCTTACTCATTTTTACAATATCTCCACCAAATTCATAACTTTCCTCCCAATGGAAGCCAAGTTCATCTTCACAGATAAGCGTGTTGTCTTGTACGTCATAAATCGATTTTCTCAAGTCATTTTTGTAAATAACACAGATCAATTTAGAAGTAGTTATTTTGTAACTTTCTTCGTCTTCTTCAATTTCAAGATGATTGTAACCTCTGTTTGATTTACTTGAGATAGCATATGAAAAGTCATTGTCAAATTTTCCAACAGTAGTATACCTAAAACGTAAGATACTGTCTCTTAACACGGTTACTTGAAGTATGACATTGTTGGAAGTAGAAAAATGTAGTACATCTACATTTTTCTTATATCTTGTAATTTGACTTGGAAAAATATTCCCTTTGTGTTCTAGTTCTGTACTTAATATCATGATTCATATTTTTAATAAATAATAGATATCATTAGCTGCTAAATCTCTTTGTAAGCCATACAAAGATTTCATTGCTTAACTAATAACTTTGAAAATTGTGACACCTAATGGGGGGATTGTAATTTTTGCAGAGTTTGATTTGAAATCCCATGGTTTTGATGCGATTTCAATTTTCCCTAAATTTTTTACATTTCCTCCACCATATTTTGCATCATCACTATTTAGAACTTCTTTTAGATATCCACTTTTGTGAATACCCAAAAGGTAATTTTCTCTTACAACAGGGGTGAAATTACAGACGACTATTACATCATTTTTAGGATCGTGTCCTTTTCTTATAAAACTAATGATTGAGTCTTCGTTTTTTTCGTAGTTGATCCATTCAAACCCTTCGATACCGAAAGCTTTTTCATAGAGTGCTGGAGTATTTTTGTAAAATATATTTAAATCTTTTACAAAGTTTTTCATCTTGTTGTGCATTGGGTCATCCAGTAGATTCCAGTCCAAACTTTTAGAATAATCCCATTCGTTTTCTTGCCCAAATTCACTTCCCATGAACATGAGGTTTGCTCCTGGGTGTGCATACATGTACCCATAAAGCAATCTCAGATTAGCCAAACGTTGCCATTTGTCACCTGGCATACGACCTAAAATTGATTGTTTACCATATACTACTTCATCATGAGATAATGGAAGCATAAAGTTTTCAGTAAAGGCATAGGCCAAACTAAACGTTATTTTATTGTGATGGTATTTTCTGTTGATGCTGTCTTCTTTAAAATATTCTAACGTATCGTGCATCCAACCCATCATCCATTTCATGCCAAAACCAAGACCTCCCAAGTTTTCAGGTTTGGTAACCATAGGAAACGCAGTAGATTCTTCAGCGATGGTTTGTACGCCTTCGAAGCTTGCATATACTTCTGTGTTAAAATCTTTAAGGAATGAAATTGCATCTAAGTTTTCTCGACCTCCGTACATGTTTGGTTCCCATTCCCCATCTTCTCTAGAATAATCTAGGTACAACATAGAAGCAACTGCGTCTACACGTAATCCATCAATATGGTATTTGTCTAGCCAAAAAATAGCGTTACTGATTAAGAAAGATCGCACTTCATTTCTACCGTAATTAAAGATCAAGCTCTTCCAATCTTGATGGTATCCTTTTCTTCTGTCAGGGTGTTCGTAAAGATGAGAACCGTCAAAAAAGCCCAGTCCATGGTCGTCAGATGGAAAGTGAGAGGGTACCCAATCAAGAATAACACCGATATCATTTTGATGCAATTGATCTACTAAGAACATAAAGTCTTTTGGGCTCCCAAAACGCGACGTAGGTGCAAAATAACCAACCAACTGATAGCCCCAAGAAGGGTCGTATGGATATTCCATAACAGGCATAAATTCAACATGTGTATATGCCATCTCCTTTAGGTAAGCCACGAGTTTGTCTGCAAGCTCAACATAGGTCAAAGCTCTGTTTTCTTCTACGTTCCACATCCAAGATCCTAGGTGTACTTCAAGTACAGCGTAGGGTTTGTCGAGTCCGTTTTTATCTTTTCGGTAAGACATCCAGTTGCTGTCTTTCCATTTGTAGTTTTCTATGTCGTAAGCTACAGAGGCGGTTCTCGGTGGTTGTTCACAAGCAAAGGCATAGGGATCTGCTTTTTCAGTTACTATTCCATGGTTGTTGGAGTGAATTTTGTACTTGTATTGAACGCCCATCTTTAATCCAGGAATAAAACCTTCCCAAATTCCAGAGCCGTCCCATCTCACATGAAGTAGGTGTTCTTCAGAATCCCAGAAATTAAATTCTCCTACGACATACACATGGTTTGCAGCAGGGGCCCATACGGCAAAATAAATTCCCTCTACACCATCGACCGTTGCAGGGTGTGCGCCAAATTTTTCATAGAGGCGATAGTGTTTTCCAGCCTTGAAAAGGTCTATGTCAAATTGAGAAAAAAGACTGTGATGTTTTACGTTGCTCACTGTTGCAGTTTGTTTAAGTATTGTCAATTTTTCTAATTTTTAATAGACGTATTCAGCTTCTCTTTTTTTTTTGCCAATGATTACAGTTCCGCTAGGGATTACAGCTTTACTTTTGATAACAACAATTCCATCTCTTACGGTGTAAGTAGGAGTGTCTATATCTTCAAGATGTGGTCCTCCATTGATTCGAACATCGTTTCCGATACATGCATTTTTGTCGATGATACAGTTGTTGATATAGCAACGTTCACCAATTCCTACATAAGGTTTGTTATGTTTTTTACAAGCTTCAATTTCCTCGAGATCTTGATAAGCGTCAGCTCCCATCACATAGCAGTTTGATATGTTTGTGCCAACACCTATTCTACTTCGAATCCCTACAATAGAATTTTCAATTCTACTTGCGTTGATTATAGAACCTGCTGCAATTAATGTTTTTTCAAGAGTGGTTCCTTGAATTTTTGACGGTGGTAAGATTCTCGCTCTTGTCAATACACTTTTTGAGGTGTTGAATAGGTCAAAAGCAGGGATGTCATCTGTCAGTCCAAGGTTGGCTTCAAAGAAGGAAGCTATCGTACCAATATCAGTCCAGTACCCTTCATATGGATAGCTCAGTACTTTGTTGTTTTCTATAGCTTGAGGTATTATTTCTTTACCAAAATCCATAGTATCTGTATTTTCTAGAACTTCACTTAAGAAGTCTCTGTTAAAGATATAGATACCCATGGATGCCAAATGATTTTTATTTTGGCGTTTCATTTCATCTGTTACCTCAGAAGTCCAATCAGGCAATTCTTCTAGACTTGGCTTTTCTACAAATGAAGTAATCAGGTTGTTATCATCTGTTTTTAAAATTCCAAATCCAGTAGCGTCTTCTTGAGTTACAGGGAGTGTTGCGATGGTAACTTTAGCTTCGTTTTTCTCGTGCTGTTCCATCATGTCTGTAAAGTCCATTTGGTACAATTGATCTCCGGATAGAATCAATGCGTAGTCCCATTCATGTTTCAAACAGTGGTGCATGGATTGTCTGACGGCATCAGCTGTTCCTTGAAACCAATTGGCACTCTCAGGTGTTTGTTCGGCAGCGAGTACGTCAACAAAACTATCGTTGAAAAAACTAAAATTATAGGTGTTTTTTATATGTCTGTTTAAAGAGGCAGAGTTGAATTGAGTCAATACAAACATTCTCTCAATACCAGAGTTGATACAGTTTGAAATAGGGATGTCAACCAATCTGTATTTTCCTGCGATTGGAACGGCTGGCTTTGAGCGAGTCGATGTCAGGGGTTGTAGTCTAGATCCTTGTCCTCCTCCTAAAATGATACCAAGTACTTTCTTCTTCATCGTGTTTAATTTTTTAATGTTTCGTATAAATCTATATAATTCTTAGCAGCGCCATCCCATGAATGGTCGATTTGCATAATTTGTGTTCTTATTTGTTTGAATTTTTTGGTGTCATGGTACAGCGCATAGCCTCTTTCTATTGCTGAAACTGCTTCATGAACTTCTGTGTTTTCATGACAGATGCCAAAACCATCTTTTTCTGAAATATCAACAATTGTATCTTTTAGTCCTCCGATACTTCTAACAATAGGGATTGTTCCATAACGCAATGAGTACATTTGGTTGAGTCCACAAGGCTCTACGCGTGATGGCATCAATAAAAAGTCTGCACCAGCATAGATATTATGAGATAATTTTTCATCGTATCCAATAAATGCATTATACCTTCCTTTGTATTTAGAGCTCAATTCTTTTAAAGCGTTTTCAGTTTCCTCATTTCCCGAACCCAACACTAAAATTGAAGGGTCAATTTTTGGGTTTTTTAGAATGTTTTCAAAAATCTCAGGGAGTAGTTCGGCTCCTTTTTCCCCTACCAATCGTCCTATAAAGACAAAAAGAGGTTTTTTAGGATCCAAGTTAAATTGTTTGCAAAGATCAGTTTTGTTTTTCTTTTTCCCAGAAACTACTGTTTTTACACTGAAGTTTTTAGAAATCATTGGGTCTGTTTTTGGATTCCAAACTTCAGTATCGATTCCATTTAAAATCCCTATTGACTTGTCCTTCTCATTGTCAAGCAACCATTCAAGACCACCTGCAGCTGATCGAAGTTCTATAAGGTAACTTGGAGAAACTGTTGTTATTGCCCAACTACTCTTGACAGCAGCAGCTAGAGGGTTAATAACCTCAGCCCATTCGAGCAAACCTGAATTAGAGAGGTCGTAGGGTGGAAAATAATGAAGCTTGTTAAAAGAAAATTGTCCTTGGTATTGCGCATTGTGAATGGTCAATACTGAAGGGATGTATTTTAAGGTGTCAAATTCGTGAGCTTGAGATGCCATAAAAGGTACCAAGCCTGTATGGTAATCATGACAGTGTAAGATTTCGGGTTTGTTTTCAAATTGAAGAACCCAGATCAGGACTGCTTTTTGAAAAGCGACAAAACGTTCTGTGTCGTCTTCATATCCATATACATTTTCTCTATCTAATAAACCGGGAATTTTTATTTGATACAAAGGGAATTCAGCACTTGCTTCATCTGCTTGTAAAACTTCAAAATCGTAGATTAAGTCACCCAAACTAACTTGATTGCTGTGGTCAACTTTGTAGTTGGTGTTTTTAGAAAAATTGGTTTCGTAAAAAGGCATCACAACACTCGTTTTTTTGCCAATTTTGTTTTGGTATTTGGGGAGCGCGCCGACAACATCTGCCAAGCCTCCAACTTTGGCAACAGGGTAACATTCAGCACTGATATGTAAGATGTCCATTTTGATTTTTTTTTACTTGAATAAAACTAAGCAAAATATTTAACAATGTTAAGAGTGTGGTGTTGTTTTTGTATTAATGATCTGTTTTTTTTGACAAGCACTTCTATTTAAAGGTTTAAATGTTTAAAACACAAATAATTAGCATTGATTTTATTGGTTACACAATCAGTTTTTTCTGCTTTTGCGTTTTAGTTGATGAAAACCTGATGTAAAACAAAAAACCTACTGATTTACAGTAGGTTTTTTTCAAATAACTTAATTGTTTTTAGTCGTTTAATTTTAGAACGGCCATAAATGCTTCTTGTGGAATTTCTACACTTCCTACTTGTCGCATCCTTTTTTTACCTTTTTTCTGTTTTTCAAGTAGTTTTCTTTTTCTTGAAATATCCCCTCCATAACATTTTGCCGTAACGTCTTTACGAAGCGCTTTTGTAGTTTCTCTTGAGATAATTTTGGCACCAATGGCAGCTTGGATTGGAATATCAAATTGTTGACGTGGAATTAGTTCTTTCAATTTTTCACACATTTTCTTTCCAATACTATAAGCATTGTCAGCGTGAATCAACGCTGATAATGCATCAACAGGTTGCCCATTGAGTAAAATATCAACACGTACCAGTTTAGACTGTTTCATGCCGATAGGATGGTAATCAAATGACGCATAACCCTTGGAAACTGTTTTTAATCGGTCGTAAAAATCAAAAACGATTTCAGCCAGTGGCATTTCAAAAATCAGTTCTACACGTTGAGTAGTCAAATAAGATTGGTTGATGATGATTCCTCTTTTTTCAATACAAAGACTCATAACTTGTCCAACAAAATCTGATTTTGTGATGATAGAGGCTTTTATAAATGGCTCTTCTACACGATCCAATCTAGATGGGTCAGGAAGGTCAGTTGGATTGTTTAATTGAATGATGGTATTTGGTTCTTTTTTAGTGTAGGCATGGTAAGATACGTTGGGAACTGTTGTAATCACAGTCATGTTGAATTCTCTTTCCAAACGTTCTTGGATTATTTCCATGTGTAACATCCCTAAGAATCCGCATCGAAATCCAAAACCTAAGGCTGCAGAGCTCTCAGGTGCAAACACCAAAGACGCATCGTTTAATTGTAGTTTTTCCATGGAATAGCGAAGCTCTTCATAGTCTTCTGTGTCAACAGGGTATATTCCTGCAAATACCATAGGTTTTACGTCTTCAAACCCTTCAATGATATCTTTTGTTGGGTTGGCAGCATCTGTAATGGTATCACCTACTTTAACTTCTTTCGCAGTTTTAATTCCTGTGATTAAATATCCAACATCTCCAGTTTGGATTGATTTTTTAACAACCTGATTCAATTTGAGAGTTCCAATTTCATCTGCAAAGTATTCATTGTCAGTTGCTAAAAATTTGATGCGTTGTCCTTTTTTTATAGATCCGTTAATCACACGAAAATAGGTCTCAATACCTCTGTAAGAATTGTAAACAGAATCAAATATTAAGGCTTGTAGAGGCGCTTCTGGATCTCCCTCAGGAGCAGGAATCCTTTCGATAATTGCTTCTAGTATATTGTCTACTCCGAAACCAGTTTTACCACTTGCATGAATTACTTCTTCAGGGTCGCAGCCTAAAAGATCAACGATATCGTCTGTTACTTCTTCAGGATTTGCACTTGGTAAATCCACTTTGTTGAGTATAGGAATGATTTCTAAGTCATTTTCTAAGGCCAAGTACAAGTTTGAAATGGTTTGAGCTTGGATACTTTGTGCGGCATCTACAATCAGCAATGCTCCTTCACAGGCAGCAATTGATCTTGATACTTCATATGAGAAATCAACATGTCCAGGAGTGTCAATAAGATTTAGAATGTATTCTTCACCTTTGTGTTTGTACTCCATTTGTATGGCGTGACTCTTGATTGTGATTCCACGTTCACGTTCTAAGTCCATATTGTCCAAGAGCTGGTCTTTCTTTTCACGGTCAGATACAGCACCAGTGTAATCTAAAAGTCTATCTGCCAAAGTGCTTTTACCGTGGTCAATATGTGCAATGATGCAAAAATTACGTATGTTTTTCATTCCTTGTATTCTTTCTAAATAGGTAGGCAAAGATACCTTTTTTGAACTAAAGATTTGTCAATTTTACAAATTAAACCATGGCAAAGCTATGGAAGAGTCGTCTTTTCTTTTAAAACAACTCTTTTTTTGTTGGAAAGTAAGATTTTAAGTCTTGTTATTGTCTCTTTTTTTTAGACCTAGAAAAATGTATCTTTGCATTTTTAAAAATCTACTGTTTTGGTGAAAATTGGCGATATAGAATTAAATGAATTTCCATTGTTATTGGCTCCTATGGAGGATGTTAGTGACCCTCCTTTTCGTGCTTTGTGTAAAGAACAAGGTGCAGATGTGGTGTACACGGAGTTTATTTCTTCTGAAGGATTGATACGTGACGCTGCAAAGAGTGTCAAGAAATTAGATATTTACGAAAAAGAACGCCCTGTGGGGATTCAGATATTTGGTGCGAATCTTGATTCCATGTTAAGAACTGTTGAGATCGTTGAAAAATCTAAGCCAGATATTATAGATATCAATTTTGGGTGTCCAGTTAAGAAAGTAGTTAGTAAAGGAGCGGGTGCTGGTATTTTAAAAGATATAGATTTGATGGTTTCTTTGACAGAAGCAATGGTCAAACACACTGATTTACCGATTACGGTAAAAACTCGTTTGGGATGGGATGAGGATTCTATAAAGATTGTCGAAGTCGCAGAACGCATTCAAGATGTGGGATGCAAAGCAATCTCAATACACGGTAGAACAAGAGCTCAGATGTACAAAGGTGACGCTAATTGGGGGCCTATCGCTGAGGTCAAAAACAATCCAAGAATGCACATTCCAGTATTTGGAAATGGTGATGTCAATACACCTGAAGCTGCTGTAAAGATGCGAGATGAGTACGGTCTAGATGGAGCTATGATCGGAAGAGCAAGCATTGGAAATCCGTGGTTTTTTAAACAAGTAAAACACTTTTTTGAAACGGGAGAACATATGACTCCGGTGACAATGGCTGAAAGGGTTGCTATTGCGAGGCGTCATTTGGAAATGGAAATAGCCTGGAAAGAGAAGGAAATTTTGGCGGTACTTGAGACACGTAGGCATTATGGAACTTATTTCAAAGGCATTCCTGGGTTTAAAGAATATAGGATGAAAATGGTTACATCAAACACAGCTGAAGAGATGTTTGCTACGTTTGATGAAGTGCTTGATAAGTTTGGAGATCATGTCTTTGCAGAATAGTTGTCATGATTTTTACCCCCTTTCAGAACACCTATTTTAGGTGTTTTTTTATTCAGAAAGTAAGGCTTTAGAAATCTTGACGCTTGCCACTAACGAAGCGATATAGCCTAGTAAGCTAAGTGTGAATATTACTACTATCAGATTGTTCCATTTAAACTCGATAGGGTATGGGATAGAGGGTGCAATCATGAACAAATGAAATGTGTTTTGAACCCATATTAGAAAACAACCCAATGTCAATCCAACGAATAAGCCTATCAATGTCATCAAGAACCCTTGAAGTATAAAAATTCTTTTGATTTCAGGAATAGAAGCACCTATTTTATAGAGTGTTTTTAGGTTTGCTTTCTTGTCTATGACCATCATGATGATAGATCCAATTACATTGAAAAGAGCTATGATCAATACAAGAGTAAAAATAAGGTAGGCGACGAGTTTTTCAGTGTTTAGTATCTTGTAAAAAGAATTTAATTCTTCTCTACTCGCAACTGTAAATTCGTTTCCTAAATTCTCTTTAAGAGATGTTATCGTTTGTGGAGTTTTAGAACATTTGATGTCAATAGCCATGACTTGATTTTTAGAATATCCCAATAATTGTTGAGCATCTTCTAGTGGTATAAAAACAAACTTGTTGTCAATCTGTTCTGATATTGACAAGATACCAGAAACATTCGTGTTTATTTTTTTAAAAGCTTTACTTGGGTTGGTGATATAGTTTTTCCCTGGTTTGGGTACTAAAATTGTCAAAGGACTTCCGTAGTTTAGAATGCCTAATGAAAGTTTGTTGGCGATTCCATTACCAACTACGGCATTGTTATTTTTCAAGTCGAGCCATTTACCAGTATAAACAAGTGAGTCCATTGGGCTTACTCTTGTGAAATTTTCATCTACCCCTTTTATGTATGCAATTTGTTCTTTTTTCTTGTGTTTGAAAAATGCACGTTCTTCAATTACTTTTGAATAGGCGATGATATTTTTTTCAGCTGAAAGCGAGTTTTGAAGATGTGAAGTAAATTCAAATGATTTTCCTTTTTTAGCACTGATACGAATGTTAGGTTCAGTTTTGTCAAGAAAAGATTCACTGACATATGATTTCAATCCAGAAAAACCAGAGAGTACTATAAAAAGGGCCAAGGCTCCCACAATGACACCAACACTAGATATTTTAGTGATAATATTGATGGCATTGTTGCTGCTTTTAGAGAATAAATAGCGTTTTGCTATGTAGAAAGAAAAATTCAAGCTAAGACTTTTTTCTTTTCGGTAATATTTCAGGGTGTTGTATAGGGTTGATATCTTCTCCTCGTAAAGAAGCATCAATGTTTTCTATATAGTCTAAAGAATCATCGCCGTAAAAAGTCAAATTGGGTACCCTTCTCAGTTGGTTTTTGGTTCTTTTGGCAAGCTCGTGTCGAATGGATTTGCTGTTTGATTGAATACCAACAATCAATTCATCTCTTTTTTCTGATGGAAAAATACTTAAATAAACTTTTGCTTGACTAAGATCTGTGGTTACAGATACTTTAGATACTGAAATGATTACCCCTTTCATGCCTTCTTGTGCAGCGCTTTGCAATACATCCACTAAGTCTTTTTGGATGACACCACCTATCTTCTTTTGTCTGTTTGTTTCTTCCATACTGCAAATTTAAACTAATATTTAGGATATCACAGGATTATTGTTTGAATTGTAATTAGAGTGGCTTTGAATTGTTGTAGACCGTATGACAAAACTGTTTTAAATCACTAAGAAAGAATCTTTGGAGCTTGAATCTATTTTAGTAACTTGCCGACCTAAATAGCTGTGTATGTCAAACTCCTATGAACGTTATCAAAAAAGACGATTGAATTCTTCCTACATTTCAGTAGTTTTGAGTATTTCTTTGGTTTTGTTTGTGTTAGGTGCTTTGGGTTTGGTGGTGGTTAAGTCTTCTAAAATTGCCAATCATTTCAAATCTCAAATTGAACTGACACTTTTTTTAAAAGACCGTGTCTCTAATGCTCAAATTTCAAATTTGAAAAAGAGTTTAAAAACCAAGAAATACACACGAGATGTTGTTTTTCTTTCGAAGAAAGAGGCGGCTGTTCAATTTAGCAAAGACATTGGAGAAGATTTTCTCGAGTTTTTAGGGGAAAATCCTTTAAAGAATGCATTGGACATTTCATTGAAACCGGAATTTGTTACACCACAACAGATGGCACAAATAAAAAGAGAATTGTCTAAAAACGCCTATGTTGCTGAGGTTACATACGACGCACCATTGATTGAGTTGTTGACAGCTAATGTCAAGAAAATTAGTTTTTGGGTATTGGTTGTTGCCGGATTCTTTACTTTGATTTCAGTGATTTTAATCAACAGTTCCATTCGTTTGTCTGTGTATTCAAAGCGTTTTACAATCAAGACCATGCAAATGGTTGGCGCTACTAAACGATTTATACGAATCCCATTTATATGGACGAGTATCAAGTTGGGAATTGCTGGTGCATTTTTGTCAAGCTTCGCATTGGCCTCAACTATATATTACCTCTCTGAAAAACTTCCGACATTGGAATTATTATCAGATTACAAGGAGCTAGCTATGGTCTTCACGGGTGTATTTCTAGTAGGAATCTTTGTGACTTGGTTCAGTACCTTTTTGGCTACACAACGCTTCCTAAATTTAAAAACTGATCAACTGTATTCATAAAAACATTTTATTACTACTATGATAAAGGATAAAAACAAACAGAAAGAATTCTTATTCGCAAAAAATAATTACATATGGATGCTCATAGGTGTCTTATTTGTTGTGTTAGGATTTGTTTTGATGAGTGGAGGTGGAAGTAAAGACCCTGCCGTTTTCAGTGAGGCGATATATAATTTTAGAAGAATTCGCCTAGCACCTACATTGGTGCTTATTGGTTTTGTGATAGAAGTATATGCCATATTGGCTTCACCTAAACAATAATTTACAGATTAAAACACTAATTTAATGAGTTATTTAGAAGCGATTGTTTTAGGTATTATTCAAGGTTTAACGGAGTTTTTACCTGTTTCATCAAGTGGGCATTTAGAGTTGGCTAAAATACTTTTTGGGAATGAAACCATTGCCAAAGAAAGTATGACGTTTACTGTTGTTTTGCATTTTGCAACAGCCTTGAGTACGGTTCTAATTTTTAGAAGAGATATTGCTGAAATTTTCAAAGGGCTTTTTCAATTCAAAGTAAATGAGTCATCTGTTTTTTCACTAAAGATTATTATTTCTATGCTTCCTGCTGTTGCGATAGGTTTGATGTTTGAATCCCAATTGGAAACTTTTTTTAGTGGACAGTTGTTTTTCGTAGGGCTTATGTTGTTAATAACTGCTCTATTGCTTTTGCTCGCCGATCGAACTAAGACTACACAAAAAGACACCTCTTTTGTGTCTGCTACTTTGATAGGAATTGCGCAAGCAGTAGCCATGTTACCAGGGATTTCAAGATCAGGAGCTACTATAGCTACTTCTGTATTGCTTAAGATTGATCGCATGAAAGCTGCGCGTTTTTCTTTTTTAATGGTTGTTCCTCTTATTTTTGGTAAAATAGCAAAAGACTTGTTGGGTGGGCACATAGTTTTTGAACAAAGTCACTTATTACCAATGGTTTTAGGGTTTATAGCTGCTTTTTTTTCTGGTTTACTCGCTTGTAAATGGATGCTTGCTTTGGTCAAAAAGTCTAAATTATACTACTTTTCTATTTATTGTGCAATTGTGGGAGCTGTTGCAGTAACGTACTCTTTGCTAGCATGACAGAATCAGGACAACATTACAAAGATGGGAAGGTATTGTTGGTGGACAAACCATTGACATGGACTTCATTTCAAGTAGTCAACAAGCTACGTTGGGAAATCAGGCAACGTTATGGAATCAAAAAAATAAAAGTTGGACATGCGGGTACACTTGACCCTTTGGCTACTGGTTTATTAATATTGTGTACGGGTAAGTTTACTAAAAACATTGAGACCTTTCAAGCACAAGTCAAAGAATATACAGGTGTTATTAAAGTTGGTGCTACCACACCAAGTTACGATCTTGAATCTGAAATAGACGCTATCTATCCATACGAACATCTCACAGCTGATGTCATTCACAAAACTACGGCACAGTTTCTTGGAGAGATTTTACAAAAACCACCTGTGTTTTCTGCTTTGAAAAAAGACGGAAAACGTTTGTATGAGATGGCAAGAGCAGGTGAGTCTGTCGAAGTACCTGCAAGAAAAATTGTTATTGATGAATTTGAAATAACAAAGATTGACTTGCCGGAGATTCACTTTAGAGTTGTTTGTAGCAAAGGAACTTACATACGTTCGTTAGCATACGATTTTGGAAAAGCATTGGGTTCAGGCGCTCATTTATCGGTATTAAGACGTACAAAAATTGGTGAATTTTCTATAGATGATGCACTTACTTTAGACGACTATATAAACGTCATTCAAAACGAATAGTTTTTATTTGAACAAATGTCCGTACCAGCTATCTTCTGCTGGAATTTCCCAATAGGACTCATATTCACCCTTTGTGTGAACCATGTTGTCGAAAACAATGGTTTTTTTTGTAACCGCTTTGTCTTTAATCAGTTTCTTAAAACTTTTAAGATCTTTGTATTGCACGTAAACACCCTGTTTGAAACAAGGGTTCATTTTGTCCATTAGTACAGTGTTAAATTCTGATTCTAAACGTGCAATAAAAGCATTTAAACTATTGATTGCTGGAGTTTTTAAAGCAACGTCACAACTAGTAAAAATCACTAAAATACGATTGTATTTTAGTTGGTATGCACTTAAAATGTCTTGACCTTCTTGCTGCCATTGTTCTAAAAAGTCAGTAACCATGGAATGAAATACCTCAAGTTCTTTTGGGTATATTTTTTTACTTGATGGATAGATCCATACTTTGTCGTTATCTTCAAGTGAAGCATAGTCTTTTAGCATGATGACTGACTTTAGAATTTGAGACCAAGCTTTGTGTAAAAAACTCTATTTAATTCTCTTTTTGAAAGTTTCCAATGCATTTATAACCTCATTTTCGTTGCTGTAGGACTTTTCAATGATACTTCTTGCATCTGAAGGGAGTAAACGTTTGTATGAGTTTGGAAGTTTTCTTGAGTCAATAAATTTACCGTGAGATTGTTCCATTACTATGTAATAAAACAATTCTCCACTTTTAGAATATGAGCTTATCTCATATATAGAATTTTTTATTTTACTCAAACGTTGTGTTCTGCTATAAAACAAATAACCAACTGTAATTATAGCACATGTGATTACAAATGGAGTCATAATAATTCTCTTTAGGGGTGATTAATTTTATTAAAAAAATAAAAGCTAAATAAAAAAAAATCTACTATTTTTGATTCTTAATCATAAAATTTTTATTTTTTGTGCAAATATACAATATTTTTTTCCATATTGATTGTTTCTTGTGGGCAAACTAATGTTAATAATTCCAAGGAAGTTGGAGAAGTGACGTATAAAATTTCCAAGTTCGAAACAAACCATAAATTTAAGATTGAAAAAATATTAACACCTGTTTCTAAAAATAAAATTACCTCTTGGACCACATACAATGAGCTAGTTCTGTTGTTTGTAGAGCAGTACAGTACTATTTCTCCAAGTTCTGCTTTGGAACATTCAAAGGAACTTCTAAATTTTTCTGAAGTTTTGGTTGATTCTCTAAAAATTCCTTTGCTAAAAAATCGTGGAGTATATGCTAGAATTCACACATTACATTCCGAAATTTTGAGGTTGCACGACATGTCTTCAATAAGTTCTATTAAGGCAGAAGAAGTTAAGCAACAAACCGATAAAATAGCCAATGTAATCAGTTCATTGAATGCAAAAATAAATGCAGTTTTTGATCGGGAAGCGTTGGATTCAGATATAGATTTTGACGAATCGGTATTTGGATTTGATAGTATCGTGGCCGAAGATTATCCACTTCGAAAATACAATAAACAAAACAGGCGTTTTGAACGTTGATATAGACAGTTAATCTACAAACGGTAAGTTGTCAAATATGAGTGTTGCTTCATAGCCTTGCCTCAATAGATAGTCTACTAACTTTTTTTTCTTTTTAAACGCGTCAGTTTCTTTTAGGCTCCTTTGTTTCTTTTGAATCAAATCTTGTAATGTCAACAAATACATTTCGTCATCAACTTCTTTCAAACCTAGTTTGATGTTGTAGGCAGAAATATTCTTTTGTTTGAGTTCTTGTGTAATACGTATTTTTCCCCATTTTTTAATGCGAAACTTACCACGTGCAAAACTTTGAGCAAATCTACTTTCGTTTAAAAACCCCTCAGTAATCAAATGACCGATAATTTGTTCTTGAGCTTCGGGAATCATATTTAATTTGTACAGTTTTTCAACAACCTCTTGATGACACCTTTCCTGGTAGGCACAAAAATGCTCTAATGCTTTTTTAGCCTCAATTATTGTGTATGTTTTGCTAGTGTATTTTGAACCCATAATTTGTAAGTAAAACTACAAAAAAACATTTCTTAAAGAAAAAGAGTTTTCGATTGGATTAACAATTGTCCATGTGAAAAAAATTAGACTTTGTTTATGATTAATTGGAATAAAATTGTATTTTAACATAAAAATACCCCAATAACTATGAATAATTACCTCCCAAAAGCATTTTGTCTTTTCATTTTATTTTTTAACACCTACCTCTCAGCGCAGACTGAATTATGGCCTGGAGACATAGCTGTTTTGTCTCATGATAGTAACAACGCACCGAATACAGGAGACCTTCAATTTGTTGCTTTAGAGAGTATGGAAGTCGATACAAAAATATATTTTACAGATCACGGATATAATGGAGGAACTTCGAATTCTCTCTCTGATTTAACCAGTTTTGGATTCGATGGAACCAATAGTTTTAATGCGGATGCTAATGTTGAGGCTGGAAGTACTTTTGGAGTAACATTCAACCATATCGAATACGATGGAGCTAATTCTAGTGGTCCTGCCTCCGACCAAATTATCGCATTTCAAAATGATGGAAGAGGTATCACCTATTTGTTTGCAATTAATTTTAATAACAATAATGGGGCATGGTCTACTTCTATTGTTGATAATACAGATTCTTTTCAGCCACCTGGTCTAATCGATGGGCTTCATATTTTAAATTTGAACATTCCTGGAAATGCGAGATATAATCATGGTGAAATACAACCCTATGATTTAGTGGGTTCTAGGGCTGATATACTTGCTGAATTGTGTGATGAAAATAATTGGGAATCTTTTGACGGTATTACTGCAATCTCAACAAATTTTGTTTCGACTACTACATGGAGTGGTACTGGTTGGGATCATGAAGTAGGTGAAGTGCCAAATGATTATTTTAAAGTTATCATTGATGAGGATTACAATATAGGAACTGATGGAGAATTTACAACATCTGAATTACAGATAAAATCAGGATCTACCCTTACGGTTCCTCAGGATAATACTTTTACGATACGAAATAGGATCCAAGTAGATTCTGGTGGATTAATTAAAGTTCAAAACGGCGGTTCCATTCTTCAAATAAGAAAAGATGCAACTGTACCGCATGAATTAAATGAAGTGGATTATGGGTCAGGATTTGAAGTTGAACGTAAAACTACTGATTTAGCAGAATGGCAAAATTATACCTATTGGTCTTCTCCTTTATTATCAAGCATTTTGGGAAATGTTGTATCCACAAGTAATTATTATTCTTATAAGCCTGAAAATGTAAGTGGTGAAATCACCTCTGGAGGATGGTTTGCTGAATCTTCAGGTTCTACCATGGCGAAGGGACTAGGATACGCAATGACTGGTGATTCATCTGCAGATTACAGTTCAGGTACCTATCAACATACTGCTCTGTTTTCAGGCAGTCCTTTCAATAATGGTGAGGTGTCTGTCGATTTGAACGATGGGGGAGCGGCTATTGATTTTTCTTTACTTGGAAATCCATATCCATCTGCTATTCAAATTTCATCTTTTTTAAGTTCTAATGAGAATGTTATTGCTAGTTTATACTTTTGGACCCACGTATCAGCTAACGGTTCAGGGAATAACACGCAATCCGATTATATATATGTGAATTCTTCAGGTACAAATGCGTTACTTTATGGTGAAGGTGGGTTTTTAAATGGTAATAATTGTGTTGACTGTGGTTCAATAAGTGGTTCGTATATTGCTTCAGGTCAAGGCTTTATGGTGAGTCATGTAGGTGTAGGTTCTGTTGTGTTCAATAATTCCATGCGTGTTTCTGGAAATAATACTACAACTTTTCACAGATCAAAAAAAGTAAAGTCTTCAGAAGTATTACATGATAAGCTTTGGTTAAATTTGAAAGCACCGACTCACAACAGTTCTATATTAATTGGTTTTCAAGATGAGGCAACTGACGGTTTTGACGTTCGTTACGATACAGAAATCATGTCCAGTGGTGCAGATATAGCCTTTTACAGCAATCTTGAGGGAGGAAAATACGCGATTCAAGGAAAAGACTTGCGTGAAACTTATGAAGAAGTTTCTCTAGGTTTTGATGCCAATACAACGGGGGATTTTAGCATTTCAATTGCAAAAATTCAAGGACAGTTGACCCAAGATCAAGTTTTGTTACGTGACAATGACTTGGGTTTGGTTTGGGACTTACAACAAGGTGATTATGCTTTTGAAAATTATGAAACAGGTAGTTTTACAGACCGTTTTCATTTGTTGTTAGGGACTAATGAGGTGCAAACGACCTTGGCTGTAAATAATATTGAGGGACATACGGGGGTGAAGACTTACATAAAGGATACTGCATTGAAGGTTCAGTCTATTTCTGAGATTGAAGGTGTTACGGTATATGATGCTTTAGGCAAAAGTATCGCTGCCACTGTGGTTTTGGAAAAAGAGAATTTGCTGTCTATAGCACGCGCTAAAACACCTGGTATACATATTTTACACATTAGATTCAAAAACGGAAGTAGTAGTAAAGTAAAGGTGTTACTATAGATTGCTTTATTAAAAATATTGTATAAAACCCCACTAGTAAACCTTGTGGGGTTTTGTGTTTTTGAGTGGTATTACTCGATTTGGGAATTATTTTCTACATAAGTATTTATATAGTCTTTTACAGGTACAACAATTGCCTTACATAAGTCACACTTATGCTACTATGTTTTGTTACTATTACTAATTACATCTTTTTGACTAGGTGTTTGTTCAGTAAAAACAAAGTATAATACAACCAAAAAAAAACGGCTACCTGCATCAGTTGGTAGCCGTTTTTACTTTGATTTAAAATTATCCTATTTTACGCAATTTTAACCACATTTTAAAACGTGTAATCAGGTAAAATAGTATAGGTACGATCACCAATGTAAGGAAGGTGGCAACGAACAATCCGTAGATTACTGTCCATGCCAAAGGTCCCCAAAAGATTACGTTGTCTCCACCGAAGTAAATATGAGCGTCAAACTCACCAAAAAGCCCAAAGAAATCGATATTTAGACCAATAGCAAGTGGTATCAACCCTAAAATCGTTGTGATAGCAGTCAATAATACAGGACGTAAACGAGCACTTCCTGCCTTTACGATACTCTCAAACAAGTCTTCTTTGTGCAAGTAGGCAGTTGGTTTTAAGTTGAGAGCAATTTTTCTACGATCCATCAATAATTGGGCATAGTCAAGTAATACCACACCATTGTTTACAACAATTCCTGCTAGGGAGATGATTCCCATCATGGTCATCATGATGACAAAAGGCGCTCCTGTGATAACGAGTCCTCCAAATACCCCAATCAAACTCAAAAATATCGCAATCATGATGATTCCTGGTTTTGCAACTGAGTTGAATTGGAAAATCAAAATAAAGAAGATCAATGCCAATCCTGTAAAGAAAGCACCCATCAAAAAGTTCATTTGCTTGTTTTGTTCTTCTATTTGTCCTGTAAAATCTATTTTTACACCTCTAGGAAGTTCTTTGAATGAAGTCATTTCGTCTTGTATCTGATTTACAATACTTCCTGCATCGGTATATCCTGGTGACAAAGCAGAGTATACAGTCACCACACGTTTGGTACTTTTGTGCTTGATAGCACTAAACCCAGAACTATTGTTTTGTTTGGCTACTGCTGATACAGGTACTTCTTTGATCTGACCATCAGACATGTCTCTAAAAGTAATTTTTTGATTGAACAAAGCACTTTTGTTGTAGCGGTTTTCTTCGTTGAAACGCACATAGATGTCGTAATCTTCACCGTCTTCTTTGTAGATTCCTGCTTTACTTCCAAAGATGGAATTTCTCAATTGCATCCCAACCTGCCCAGTGCTCACTCCGAGTTCTCCGGCTTTTTTACGGTCAACAACTACTTGCATTCCAGGTTTGTCTCGGTTAACATCGATTTTTAATTCATCGATTCCTGCAATGTTTTTTGAGTTTATAAACTCACGCATTTTTTCTGCAGTAGCAATCAATTCAGCATAGTCTTTTCCTTCAATTTCGATACTGATAGGAGCACCTGCAGGGGGACCATTGGCATCTTTTTCTACTGAGATTAACACTCCAGGGAAAATACCCACCAAGGCAGTTTGTACTTTTTGACGTAGCAATTCACTATCAGCTCCTCGTCTGTACTTGTATTCACGCATGGAAGCGGTGATTTTTCCTTTGTGTGGCATTTCAGCCGCTGAACCCCCGTCTGTTTGAGGGTTTCCAGCTCCTTCACCCACTTGAGAAATCGTACTTTCTACTAAGAAATTGTATTCACCATCTACATAGTCTTCATCATTTAAAACGGCATATACTCTTTCTTCTATTTGCTTAGTGATTTCGTTAGTTTTTACAATATCAGTTCCTTCAGGGTATTCAATATATACGATGATTTGGTTGGGTTTGTTGTCAGGGAAAAATTCAATTTTTGTTCGCTGACTTGCTACAGAACCGCCAAAAGCTCCAAAAGCAAAAATCAAAAGTAAGAAGGTAGCAATGACCAAAGCACCAGATTTCCATCCTGTCATTGCTTTTCGCAATACACGCTCATACCAACGTTCCAAACGCGGTAAGATTTTGTTTTGGAATCCATTTGCCAAAGAACGAATAAACAGTCGGTAAGCCCACAACAATACAGCTGTGAATACCAATACAGAACCTATAGCGTTGTATTTTCCTCCAAACAAAAAGATAACAGTTCCAAAAGCAACTAAGATGGCTGATATTTTAACAATCTGTTTCAAAGGCATGCTTTTGTCCTCTGTAGTCATAAATTGAGAAACCATGACTGAGTTGAAAAAGATGGCTACGAATAAAGAAGATCCTAAAACTACAGACAGTGTGATTGGGAAATAGATCATGAATTGCCCCATAACTCCGGGCCACATTCCTAGAGGAATAAAAGCGGCTACAGTAGTGGCTGTAGAAATGATGATAGGATAAGCAATTTCACTGATTCCTTTTTTGGCAGCAGCCACTCGAGACATTCCTTCTTCATCCATCAAACGGTATACATTTTCAACCACCACAATACCGTTGTCTACCAGCATTCCAAGTCCCATAATCAGTCCAAAAAGAATCATGGTGTTCATCGTGTAGCCCAACGCGTCTAAGATCATCAATGACATAAACATCGACATAGGGATGGCAAAACCTACAAACAAAGCATTTTTAAATCCTAGAAAGAACATCAATACAGTCACCACTAGGATGATTCCAAAAATGATATTGTTGACTAAGTCATCCACTTGTCCAATTGTTTTAGAAGATTGGTCGTTGGCGATAGTTACTTGTAGATCTTGTGGAAATACATTTTGTACTGCATCGGCAACAATGATTTGAATCTGATCTGCCGCAGCAACCATGTTTTTACCAGAACGTTTTTTTACATCTAGCATCACTACACTGTGTCCATCTTCACGAGCATAGGTAGTCTTGTCTTTATCTTTAAAACGTACCGTAGCGATATCCTCTAAATAGATTGGATTGTGGCGTTCGTTTTTGATGACAAAGTTGTTTAAATCCTCAGGATCTTCGATTTCTCCAACGATACGAATCGTACGTCTTTGACCGCTTGTGATCAAGTTACCAGCAGATAAAGTAGTGTTTCCGTTTCCGATAGCTCCTACAATATCGTTAAAGCTTACCTTTGCAGCCATCATTTTATAGATGTCCACAGCGATTTCTACTTCTTTGTCTTGTGCGCCACGTATGTCTGCCTTTTTGATTTCAGGCAAGTCTTCAATTTCTTCTTGTAAATACTCTGCAAACTCTTTGAGTTTGTAGACAGGATAGTCTCCAGAGATATTGATATTGAGAATTGGCAATTCCTCAGACATGCTCAATTCAAACACATTTGGGGCTACTTTTGCATTGTTAAAAGTAGGCCAATCCTCACTAGACGTTTCACTGTCAATTTGATCTTTTACCTTTTGTTTGGCTTGTTCAACAGTAATACTTTCGTCAAATTCAACAATCACAATAGAGTAATCCTCTTGAGAAGTAGACGTGATATCAACCACGTTACTCACCGTTTTCAATCGGTCTTCAACTGGATTTGTGATTAGTTTTTCGATATCTTCAGCTGTGTTACCAGGGTAGACAGAGCTAATATATATTTTGGTCTCTTTGATTTCTGGAAAGTTTTCTCTTGGCATACTGAAGTAAGCGGAGATTCCCATAAAGAAAATCAAAACCATCAAGACGTAAATGGTCGTCTTGTTATTGATTGCCCATGAGGACAACCCAAATTCTTTGTCAACTTTTTGATCAGTCATTTTATTTTTTTTTCGTTGCTATATTTTTTAACACTTGGTGAATGCTTAGTATTTAGTTATTGAAGCACTTTTACCGTTTGTCCATTCGTTACGCTTCTAGCTCCTTCGTCTATAATTTCAACACCTGTACCAAACTCGTTAAATATTTCAATCACGTCTCCTTGAGTTTTTCCTGTGCGAATGATGGTTCTTTTTGCAACCGCTTCTCCGTTTTTATTTTTTGCACCTACGGTGTAGATGTACTGCTCTCCTTTAGCGTTTTCTGAGATGATACTCTGAGGAATTAAAATTGCAGTTTCGTTGGTGTAGTCATTGATTTGTAACTTTGCAGTCATGTTAGGCTTGATCTCTTTAGTCGGGTTTTGTATTCCGATTTCAATGTTGAATGTTCTGTTGTTTGGATTGATAAAACTTCCTACTTGTTGTACGATTGCATTCACTGTTTTGCCCAATACAGGGATGTCAACAGCTACTTTTTTCCCTATTTGAATGTTCTTGACATGGCTTTCAGGAATGTCGGCATCTACATACATTTTACTAAGGTTGATGACACGAAAGATTTCAGCACCCATTCCTGGTGCGACAACAGTTCCTTGTTCTTTAAAAATTTCGTCAATCGTCCCGTTGAAAGGAGCTCTGATTTTAGATTTTTCAAGTTGCTCTTTTGCTTGAGCCAAACCGTTAAGCGTCGCTTGGTAATTGGTTTCAGCCTTAAGGTATTCTATTTCAGAACCTATTTGCTGTTCCCACAAACGTTCTTGTCTTTCAAAGGTTGTCTTTGCCAATTTGGATTGTGTTTCCAATTGTGCAATTTGTTCGCTGATACCACTGTCGCTCAATTCTGCTAAGACAGCACCTTTACGAACATATTGTCCTTCTTTTACGTATACATTTTTTAGAATTCCTGGCATTTCAGGGTATACCAGTACGTTTTTCTTAGTGCTCACATTACCTTGTACCTCTATGTAGTGATTAAAGACGGTAGGTTGCACTAAAAGTGTAGTTACCAATGGTAGTTTTTTGCTGGTGTCCAATCTTGCTATGGCATTTGAAAGCGAATCAAGCTGAATTTGAATTGTTTTTTGATTGGCTTCGATTTCTTTTTTCTTGGCACGTATCTCTGTAATGTTTCCAGTGTCAATTACACTTTGAATACTTTGTTTTTTGTCTTCTCCGCACGCAGTTAATACAACTACACTTGCTAGGATGCTATAGATATATTTCATAATTTTTTTATTTGTTGAGATTGATGGTGTTTTTTAAAATTACTTTTGTATTGATGACATCAGAGATGGCTTTTAGGTATTCTTGCTGACTGCCATACAATTGCATTTGTACTTGGCGTAGTGCGATACTACTCGTCAAACCTTCTTTGAATTTTACCGTGTTTTTACGTTCTATTTTTTCAGCAAGAGAAAGGTTTTTTCTTCTATTCTCATAAGTTTCCAATGCGAGTATATAATTGCTTTGTGCATTTTTGATGTCCAAACTTAATTTTTGCTCTGTGTCTTTTAAGTTGTTGATTGCACTGTCCCAATTTATTTTTGCTTGGCGTTTTTTTGATCTAATTTTAAAAGAAGTAAAAATAGGGAAGTTGATGCTTACCCCTGCGACTACAGTCGAAAGCCATTCTTGTTGGTGGTTGAACAAATCTCCAAAACGACTGTTGATTCCTTGGTAATTACCACTTACAAATCCAGTGACACTAGGAAGGTATTTAGAGCGTTCGCTTTGGTAGAGTAATTCCTTACTTTTTACATCGTTTAGTGCGATTTTATAATCGATGTTGTTAAACACACTGTGCGTTGTTTTTGTGCCTTCAAGTGTACTGTGATTGGCAATCAATGTTTCTAAATTTTCGTACAGCTTGATGTTTGTTGTTGCAGGTATTCCAAGGAGTAATTTTACCATTCCTTGTGCCACTTCGTTTGCATTGACCAAGTTTTTACGAGAGTTTTCTAAATCTGCCAATGTCAAAGATAGTTGCTCTACACTTTCCTCTTCGGTGAGGCCGTTTTCATAAATCGCTTTTGTGTCTTTGAGGTTTTCTTTTACACTTGCAATGTTACGATCTATGATTGCGATATTTTCTTTGGTGATTTGCGCAGTAGTATAGGCGTTTACAACGGCTATTTCAATTTCATTTTCCGTTTTTTCTTTGTAATTCTTGGAGATTTCTAAAAACACTTTGGAGGCTTTAAGTCCTACAATATATGACCCATCAAATATCAATTGTGAAAGTGTTACAGAAGGAGTTATACTGTGTTTAGGGATAAAGAAGTCAATGATTGGGTTACCCTCCTCCTCAATCGGACGTACAATATTGCTTTTGTAATCAATTTTACCATTGATTTGTGGTAGTCCCATGGTGATGGTTTCCCACCTTTTTTCCTCAGCGGCCTGAATTCCCAAACTTGCGTTTTGGATGTTTCTGTTGTGTGTCAGTGCGTGAGCAACTGCCTCCTGTAAACTAAAGGAAGTTTTTGTGACGCCATTTTGTGCGTAACTAAATTTTGCAAGCAGCAGCAGTAATATGCTAAAGGTTGTTTTTTTCATGTTTATTTTTATTGTTGTTTTATTTGTTGTAATTTTTCAATTCCCTTGGTTGTGGCGATACCTCTGATGTGGTATTCTATGTAATTTTCTAATAAATAATTCATTTCAAAGCGTTCCGTTGGGAAGGTGTTAGGATCTTTGATACCTGAAATACCGATAAAGTAAATACGTGTCATTAGGTCAACATCCAAGTCTGTTCTGAAATATCCCTCTTCAATTCCCCGCTTTATATTTTCTGCAACACACTCTTGCATCATGGCAAATTGTTTTTGCATTAAAGCATTGTGTACTTGTGTGTAGTATTTTTTGAGTTGGTATATACTAGGTGATCTTTCGTCTTTTACTTTTTGTATGATGAATTTTTTAATTCTAAAAACCTCTTCAATTGGGTTATGTCCTTGCTCAATGATTTTGTTGATTCCATCACATATGTTATCAAACAAGGTAAATGTAGCCGATTCAACCAATTTATTTTTGTTTGGGAAATGCGAGTAAATCGTCTTTTTTGAAATTCCTATTTTTTGGGCGATATCGTCCATGGTAACGCTTTTAAATCCTAAGGTTAAAAACATCTCAGTCGCCATTTGTAATATATTTTCCTTCATAGTTCAGAATAAATCGCTGCAAATTTACAAGGAAACTTTAAAAACAAAAAAAGTTTCCATGGTTTTTTTGTTAAAAAAAAATTAAATAGAGTGGTTCGTTGTTATTATTATTTTTTGGAAAAGAGAGTGCATTTCATTCCTTTCTTTTATTTTTACACAAAAATTTAAATTTTGAATATAACTGATTACAAAGAAGAATTTCTAGCTTATTTAAAGGAGCGTATAGTAGTAAAAGAGCCTAAAAATTTATATGCACCAATTGATTATATATTGGATTTAGGTGGAAAACGCTTACGTCCTATTTTGGTTTTGATGGGAGTAGATGCTTTTGGTGCTTCCTATAAAAATGGTTTTGATGCAGCTTTAGCAGTTGAGGTATTTCACAATTTTACTCTATTGCACGACGATATCATGGATGCTGCACCTTTGCGAAGAAAAAAACCGACTGTTCACGAAAAGTGGGATGTCAATACAGCAATTCTATCAGGTGATGCTATGATGATTATGGCCTATCAATTGTTGGAGGCTTATGATGGAGCTCAGTTCAAACAATTGATGCAGTTGTTTAGTAAGACCTCGATTGAGGTATGTGAAGGACAGCAATACGATATGGACTTTGAGACACGAAATGATGTAAGTATCCCTGAGTATATTGAAATGATTCGTTTGAAAACCTCTGTTTTGGTAGCAGCCGCATTGAAAATGGGGGCCATCATAGCAGGTGCGAATGATGAAGAAGCACAGAAAATATACGACTTTGGTTTGAACTTAGGATTGGCCTTTCAATTACAAGACGATTATCTTGATGCCTTTGGTGATCCAGCAACATTTGGTAAACAAATAGGTGGTGATATTATAGAAAATAAAAAGACCTATTTGTTTTTACAAGCTTTGGCACACGCGGATAAGGCTCAAAAAGAGGAGTTGACCGCATTGTTTTCTGGTAGTGCCACAGATATTGACTCTAAAGTAGCACGTGTCAAAGAATTGTTTGTCTCAATTGGTAGTGATTTGTTGACTCAAAAAGAAATAAAAACTTACACAGAAAAAGCTTTTTCTGTACTTGAAGATGTACAAATCCCTGAAGATAAGAAGCTTGTGCTTCGTGCTTTTGGAGAGAGTTTGATGACGCGTACAGTCTAGTTGAATTTTTTTTGTTTTTTTTCTAGAAAAGTATTGTCAATTGCAAAATATTGTTAATTTTGCAATCCGTTTCGGACCCATAGCTCAGTTGGTTAGAGCACCTGACTCATAATCAGGTGGTCCTTGGTTCGAGCCCAAGTGGGTCCACTTTGAAACTAGAATAGCCTTGCAGTAATGCAAGGCTTTTTTTATGCTCTTCGGTTACTGTTTTACTGGGTTTTTCGGATATTAAAACCTTTTCGATTAGAGCGCTTGTATTTATTGACTTTCAAAGAGCGGTTTAAAAATTATAAATAACACCTCTTTCTTAGATTGAGGTGATTTTTTTTATTTAGATATTACCCAAATCAAACAAAGGTTGTTCAGCGTATACAGTCACTTGTGAAATTTCTTTTGGCTTCCCATGCCTGTATTGAAAGTATCGTTTTAAGAACCTAAAATCACCACTCTTAAACATGCTGCCCTCCTTTTTGTATCTTTAAGAAAACTAAATATATGAGGGCATTTTATTTTTTTGGACTGTTTTTGTTCTTGTCTTGTTCTAAGGAAAAGGAAAGTAGTTCACTTCCCATTTCAGTAACTGGGCCTCTTGAATTGACTTTGGTGGCTCCTTTGGAGGATACTTTGTCGGAAAGTTCTGGCTTGTTGGCTTTTGGAGAGGAGCTCTTGTCACACAACGATTCTGGAAATGCGAATACACTATATAGTGTCAATCCCAATACTGCAAAAATTACAAATACCTTCGCTATTGACAATATAGTAAATACCGATTGGGAAGACCTAGCACAAGACGCGAACCATATTTATGTTGCAGACATTGGCAATAACAACGGTACTCGTAAAGACCTAAAAATCTACAAAATAGCCAAAGAACAAGTAATGGCTGATGCTACTCAAGATAAGGAGATTGCAACGATTTCTTTTTCCTACGAGTTGCAAGATAGTTTTATACCTGCTCCTTTTCAAACCAATTTCGATGCTGAAGCATTGGTGGCGATGCAAGGTGACTTGTATGTGTTTACCAAAAATTGGGGTAATCAAAAAACAGATGTCCATAAAATCCCAAGCAATTCAGGAACTTACGAAGCAAAGCATTTAGGAACTATAGAGGTGGCAGGTTTTATTACGGGGGCTGATTACGATGCCGAAAACAATAGTTTGGTGCTCATAGGGTATAATTTACAATCTCCATTTCTAATTATAATGGACGCTGTAAATCTTCAAGACTTAGCCAATAGCAATTTTGAGCGTTACGAATTGCAAGTTCCTGCTACCTATTCCAGACAGTTGGAAGCGGTCTGTTTTTTTGAATCCTATCTCTACTTTACATCTGAACAAAGCTCGGATGGAGCAAGTGGGCTTTTTCGATTGAATAGGGGAGGTTTTTAATGTTTTTAGAGTATTTTTAGTTCTGATTTATGAATCAGAACTGTTCAGTTGTGTTTTGGTATTAATTTTGTTTTTGATAATTGACCAAAAACATTATTTATATCATGTATAAAACACTATTCTTTGTAGCAATAGCTACAATTTTTCTTTCTTGCGCTGAGGAGGAAGAAGATTTTTACAAAAGTTACAGTCTATCCAAACCCTTGGCTGAACAAATTCCAGATGCTAATTTCAGAAAAGCTATTGAAAGAGGGGGTATGAATGCAATAGATTTAAATGATGATGATGTTATCACACTTGATGAAGTTGAGGTGTATGACGGTAAATTAGATCTATCTCATTCTTATCAGACCGAAAATCCAATAACTGATCTTACTGGTATAGCGTTGTTTGTAAATTTGACGGAACTGAATTGTTCGGGACATGCTTTGACTTCAATAGATATAAGTTCAAATTTAAATTTAGTAGAGTTACGTTGTACTAACAATCTCATGACGTCACTAGATGTGAGTAACAATCAGTTGCTACAATGGTTGTATTGCTCAGAGAATACATTGAGCTCATTAGACCTTTCTTCTAATAAAAAATTGAGAACTTTGTTCTGTGGTCAAAACAAATTGGAATCCTTGGATCTTTTTGCAAACACGTCACTATACACCATATATTGTGAAGAAAACCAATTGGAAGAACTGATTGTGCCTCCTTTTGAAATTTCAGAGGATTCATCTTCAATCCTCGAGATAAATTGTAGCAATAACAAACTGTCTCAAATTGACCTGTCGGAAGCAAAGCACTTATCCACATTAAAAATTGTTGACAACAGACTTACCCATTTAGACCTTTCTTACCAAAACTCATTATACTGGCTCCATCTCAATGGAAACGGAAGCTTGACTTGCATTAAAATCAACGAAAGACAAAACCCATACAGTTCGACCTATGAATGGTATTTTGACTCTTATATGGAATTTTCTGAAAACTGTGAATCAAACGAATAAATGATGATGAAACATTTTATATTACTAGGTGTACTCCTTACATTTTGTGCTTGTAATGAGACTTCGGATACAAACATGATGGTATCCTATTCAATGGACGAAACAATAAAAGATCAGATTCCTGATCAAAATTTTAGAACAGCCATTCTTGAAATGGGCTATTTGTTGGATACAGATGCTGATTTTTCTATAAGTCAAGAAGAGCTAGCTGCTTT
>JBMZVD010000016.1:0-31010 GCA_049625305.1 Flavicella sp. | reverse complement strand
AGAAGCAGCCTATTATCTGTTACAATGGTGGACTCGTATTAGTGGATGGAATAACGATTCACTCTACCGAAATACCTATTGATATTGTCACAGCAATCAACGAATTGAATAAAGAGAAAACATTTCATATCAGCCTATACAATGAAGACAATTGGTATGTTGAATCTATGGATTTTTGGGCCAAAAGAGAAGAAAATAATACAAAGGTGAGTCCGACTGTTCTCGACATTGAAAGTGTTTTAACTAGTTGGAAAAAAGAAGGAAAAGGAGCGCATAAAATAATGTGCATGGGTAAAAAAGAAGCGCTAGATATAGTCATGGATAGCTTGTCAAAAAGGTATCCAAATGAACTTCACTTATACCGCTCAAAAGACACTTATATTGAAATAGCTAACAAAGAAATCTCTAAACTCACCGGAATCAAGACACTCTTAAGACACAGCTATCCTGAAAAATCGCTTGAAAACTGTATTGCATTTGGTGACAACTATAATGATATTGAAATGCTAGAAGCAGTTCATACGGGGGTAGCAGTTCAAAACGCGAAACTTGAAGTACTCGAAATTGCAGACAGTATTTCTGACACGAATCACAACGATGGTGTTGCAAAAGCAATCAAAGAACATTTATCATAAACAACACAAAATAAATTATTAAAAGAATGAAACAAATTATCACAAGCCTATTTGTAATCATAGTTTTGAGTGCATGTAATTCAAAAAGTGATCATAAAATGACGGTTAAAGGTGAGATAAAAGGATTGAAAAAAGGAACCTTATACTTACAAAAAATAGAAGAAGGTACCCTTTCAACTATCGATTCAACCTTTCTTGAAGATACCGGTATTTATGAATTGTATAGTAATGGGGAATCTGGAATTTTACATTTTTTAAGCTTAGACAAATCCAATTCAAAAAGTATTCCATTCTTTGGGGCTCCCGGAACTATAACCATCAATTCACAGCTAGAGAAATTTGTGATTCAAGCAAAAATATCAGGATCCAAAAACCAAGAAATTTTAGATAATTTTAATGACATTGCTGCTAAATTCCAAAATCAAAATTTAGATATGATCAAAGAAAGTTTGGAAGCTCAAAAAGAACAAGACCAAGAAAAAGTTGCAAAAATCAGCAAAAGACAAGAACAACATGTGAGAAGAAAATACTTATATGCTACTAATTTTGCTTTGACACATTCAGACTCTGAAGTTGCTCCCTATTTAGCACTGACAGTTCTGAATGATGCTAACATAAAATTATTAGATACTATCAATCAATCTTTGAGTGAAGCTATCAAAAACTCCACTTACGGTCAAGAATTGAGTAAGTACATTAAAAAAATCAAAGAAACTGAAAAGTAATAAAAAAGGTGTGTTTAAAAAAACACACCTTTTTTATTAATTATCTCCATCCAAAAGATCACCTACTGCACCAAGAACACTACCTTCTCCTTTGGTACTGCCCCCAGCACTTTTGGGCGCAAGCGCTAGAACTCTACCTGCCAGACGACTGAATGGCAATGATTGTACATACACTTTACCAGGACCTTTGAGAGTTGCAAAGAACAAACCTTCTCCACCAAATAAAGTATTTTTTACACCTCCAACAAATTCAATATCATAAGTGACACTTGGAGCAAAACCAACAAGACATCCTGTATCAACCTTTAATATTTCTCCTGACTTTAATTCTTTTTCTTTGATAGTACCTCCTGCATGAATGAAAGCCATACCGTCTCCTTCTAATTTTTGCATGATAAAACCTTCTCCTCCAAACAAACCTCTCCCTAACTTTCTTGAAAACTCAATCCCAATTGAGACTCCTTTAGCTGCCGCCAAAAAAGCATCTTTTTGACAAATAAACTTACCTCCTACCTCAGACAAATCAATTGGGATGATACGCCCTGGATAAGGAGATGCAAAAGATACTTTGTGTTTTTTAAATCCATGATTGGTATATACTGTCATAAACAAGCTCTCACCTGTAAGCAAACGTTTTCCGGCAGAAAATAGTTTACCAAAAACCCCTGAGGACTGTTCTGAACCATCTCCAAAAATAGTAGTCATCTCTATACCGTCCTCCATCATCATAAAACCTCCAGATTCCGCCAATACGCTTTCTTGTGGGTCCAATTCTATTTCTACAAATTGCATTTCTGCCCCCTGTATTTCATAATCAATTTCATGTGAATTCATATATTTCTTATTTTTTTGATTTTACTTTGATACTCCATTCGTATTCAAAACTAGAAACTATAGTATTTGTTTCATCTACCCCTTGAGAACTTAAATTTATTATTTGACCTTCCCCTGTTTTTTTTGCTATATCAATAGCATTCTGAATTTTATCGTTGTTTTCACAATTAAAATAAATTTTCCCTACAGCTTTTTTAAAAAACTGTCCTTTTTGAGCAGTTACCAACATAGATACTTTAACATTGGCTTTATCTATGGCTTTGAACATAACAATTCCTGTAGCCAACTCAGAAGCCATTCCTTGTGTTGCCCAATACATAGACTTAAACGGATTTGTGTTGAACCAATTGTAACGTACTTTGACGAGTACTTTCGAATCTGAAGCCTCGACTACTCGAACTCCCGAAAAAAAGGCAGATGGCAATTTAAATACTGTAAATAAATTCCACTGGAAAGGTGAATAATTCATAAAACTAAGATACACAATTTACACAATAATAAAAAAATTAGGTACTATGTATTGCATAATACTATATTGTTTGTATATTTGTCCTGATTTAAAGAAAGAATAATAATTAAATCCCTGATAAAATGAAATTAGAAAATACAAAGGCACAGATGAGGAAGGGAGTCTTAGAGTATTGCATACTATCCATATTACAATCGAAAGATGCATACACTTCTGAAATATTAAGTTCACTCAAAGAAGCTGAAATGATTGTGGTCGAAGGTACCATATACCCATTACTCACTCGCTTAAAAAACGCAGGATTATTAAGTTACAGGTGGGAAGAATCAATATCTGGTCCCCCCAGAAAGTATTACGAATTAACAGATACAGGTAAAGAGTTTTTAAGGGGTCTAGACCTCACATGGTCAACTTTGGTAAATGCAGTTTCAAAAATAACAAGTGCTAAAAAAAATTAAAATGAATAAAACAGTGAATATCAACCTCGGTGGCATCTTTTTTTATATGGATGAAAATGCCTACAAAATTTTAAAAAACTACCTCAACGCTATTGCAAGATCTTTGAGTGATGATCAACAAGGGAAAGATGAAATCATCAAAGATATCGAACAGAGAATTGGAGAACTGTTACTTGAAAAGATAACTCAAGAGAGACAAGTAATTGATGAAGAAAACATCCAAGACATTATAAAAATCATGGGGCAGCCTGAAGAATACGAAGGTGATGAACCTAACCCTAACAGTGAAGAATCCACTGAAAAGAAATCAAAACATCGAAAAAAACTTTACAGAGATGGGGAAGATAGATTTTTAGGAGGAGTTAGTTCTGGTCTTGGACATTATTTTGGTATCGATAGTACGTGGGTACGTTTGGCGTTTATTCTACTCTCTTTGTTTGGAGGATTTGCAATCCCTGCCTATGTTATCTTCTGGATCTTGATCCCAGAGGCCAAAACAACTGCTGAAAAGCTAGAAATGGTTGGAGAGCATGTAACGATTGACAATATTGAAAAAAAAATTAGAGAAGAATTTGAGGAAGTCAGTGAGAAATTTAAAAGTACTGACTTTAGAAAACTCAAAAATCGATCACAAAAAATAGTTCATTTAATTGGAGATTTAGTTGGAGCTATTTTTCAAATAGTAAAAAGATTTACAGGAATCCTATTAATGTTTATAGCAATATCTGGAATTATTGTTTTCTCTATTGGAACTACAACCATTGGTAGTATTGAAATATTTAATATCAATGGCAATATTATTGACACCTTGTTTTTCAACACAAGTATACCTAAAGTTATATTGTTAATTGCGTTTTTAACAGGAATCATACTTCCCTTTATATTTATTTTTTTTATAGGATTAAAAATCACCTCTAGAAAAAATATCACTGTAAACAAACCCACGGTAATTAGCCTTTTTATCTTGTGGTTGATTGCTGCTAGCACCCTCACTGTTGCTGGAGCATCTTCCGTTTCTTCATATGCTTACAAAGGATCAAAAACTGAAAAGGAAAGCTATAACTTCAAAGAAATGGATACTTTGAAAATAAGAGTTATAAACGATGATGCTCTTTGGGGTAATTACCCGTTGAGAAGACGAGCAATCAAACAGTCTGTTTTAGTTGACAACATTAAAATGAACTACTCCAACGACATAGGTTTCGATGTACTACCAAGTCATGAGGACAGAGTTACAATAATTGTAAAGAAACACTCAAATGGAAGGAACAGAAAAAATGCAGTAGAAAACGCAAGTGAAATTATGTACAAATATGAGGTAGATGACAATGAAATTGTGTTGGATGGTTATTTCCTGAGCAGTAGAGATAATTTATATAGAGACGAAGAAGTCAGTATCTATATTAAAATTCCTAACAACATGTACGTTTATTTTGAGCAATCTACTTTTAGTTTTTTAGATGATGTAAAAAACACAAAAAACATCTATGATGGCGATATGGTAAACCAACATTTTGTAATGAAACCAAATGGTTTTGTATGTACCGATTGTAACCCTAACATTTATAGAAATTAAAAAAATGAAAAAAACTATAAAAGGCATCTTACTACTCCTAATTATTACAAGCTGCCAATTCAATCAATCATTCACAATAAAAGGTAGTGAAATTGTAAAAAGTGAAGAAAGAAAAATAGATAAACGATTTAAAAACATTGAAGTTTCTAATGGTATTTCTTTGATACTATCTGAAGGAAAGGACCAACGAGTAATCGTTGAAGCAGATGAAAACATTCACAAACACATATTTACAGAGGTAAGCAGTGGTACTTTAAAAATATTCACCGATGTCAATACAAGAAATACAAAGTCCAAAAAGGTATATGTAACGACATCCAAACTTGAAAGTATCTATTCGAACAGTGGAAGCAATGTGATTTCAGAAAATAGAATTTTGGCTGATAAAATAGATTTAAAAACCAGTAGCGGATCTTACATGAATATCAACTTAGAAACTGAACAAATTGAAGCATCTACAAGTAGTGGCTCTATTATGACACTAAGCGGTAGCACCTATACACTAAATTCAAAGACAAGTAGCGGTAGTCAAATCAATGCAAAAGAGTTGATAGCAGTGAGAACAAATGCTAAAGCTAGTAGTGGATCAGCTATAGAAACCCTTACAACTGACTATTTGAATGCAGAAGTAAGTAGTGGTGCTCACATTAATAGTTGCGGTGCTCCAAAAGAAATACACCAAGAAAAATCCTCGGGAGGTATGATAACTTTCAAGAAAAATTAAACAACTCTTAAAATAAAAAAACCTCCATCACTTTTAAAAGACGATGGAGGTTTTTTTAATACAACTTCTCATTATTTTCTATCTCCTAAAAAACGTAGCAAGTATAAAAATAGGTTCACAAAATCTAAATAAAGAGTCAATGCACCAAGTATTGATTTTTTTTGTACAATTTCTTGACCATCGTCATAAGAAGCCATTTGTTTAATTTTTTGAGTGTCATATGCAGTAAGCCCAACAAAAATAAGCACACCTACATAAGTTATGACCCAATACATCAACTCACTTCCCATGAACATGTTTACAATAGAGGCAATCACTAGACCAATCAAAGCCATGAATAGTAAATTACCCCATGATGTCAAATCCTTTTTTGTGGTATAACCATAAATGCTCATGACTGCAAATGTCAATGCAGTTACTAAAAATGTGGAGGCTATAGAACCTGAGGTATAAATTAAAAACACCATAGACAATGTCAACCCATTTAGGACTGCATAGGTCATAAATACGATACCCGCTAACTCAGCAGACATTTTATCAATGCGAGCTGACAAGTAAATAACAGCTCCAAACTCAGCAGCAATTAAAAAGTAAAACGGCAATTTTGAACCATTCATCGGAAATATATAATTAATAACACTTGGTGTTGAAACTGCCCACATGGCAACAGCTGCTGTTACTACCAATGCACAGCTCATCCATCCATAAACTTTAGAGATAAAAGCTGCTTGTATTTGTTGTTTTGATACACTTAATTGAGAATTCATAGGTGGTATTTTAGTTTTAAATTTGATTGTATTTTATTTTATCTGACACTATAAAAAATAGATTATAATTCATTTCTTATTTTGATCAACTCGGCTTTTACTGCTTCGAGTTTGCGAACGACATCATGAATTCTTTTGGTAGTGTCAGGCTCTTTTTTGAGTTTCTGTTTTGCTCCATCTAAAGTAAAACCTTTTTCTTTGACCAAATGATAAATCAACTGAAAATTTGAAATATCCTGGGGGGTAAACATACGGTCCCCTTTTTTATTTTTTTTGGGTTGTATAATATCAAATTCTTTTTCCCAGAAACGTATCAAAGAAGTATTTACGTTAAATGCCTTGGCCACTTCACCAATCTTATAGTACATTTTATCAGGCAAAGAAATTTGCATCAGTCGAGAGATTGATTTTCTTTACCAGCCATATCTAACATCAAGTCGTACTCCTCAGGAGTCAAATCATTAAAGTAATAAAAAATAGGATTGACCTTCTTCTTACCTTTGTGCACCTCGTAGTGTAAGTGTGGTGCTGTTGAAGTACCTGAAGAACCTACATAGCCGATCATGTCACCTCGTTTCACTTTTTGTCCTCTACGTACGATAAATTTTTGCATGTGTGCATAAACCGTTTTATAACCGAAACCGTGGTTTATTTTTACAACATTACCATACCCCCTTCGAGATTTCTTAACACTTTCAACTTTACCGTTTCCTGTGGCATATATAGGAGTTCCCTTTGGAGCAGAAAAATCCATTCCAGAATGCATTTTTCTAGTCTTGTAGATGGGATGTATTCTGTACCCATACCCTGAAGCCATGCGTTTTAAATTTTTGTTGGAAACAGGCTGAATGGCAGGTATGGAAGCCAACATTTCTTGTTTGTTCTTAGCCATATCAACGATGGCATCTAATGATTTGGATTGAATCACCATTTGTTTTGACAAAACATCTACTTTTTTGGTAACATCCTTAATCATTACCGAATTTTCAAAACCATCTAATGATTTGTAACGGTTGATACCTCCAAATCCGGCCATACGTTGTTCTTTAGATATTGGTTCTGCCTCAAAAAACACTCTGTAAATATTATTGTCACGATCTTGAATTTCTTCAAGTACCTCTGTCCCTTCATCAATTCTTTTTGACAACAATTCAAAATGCAATTTTAAGTTCTCAAGCTCTCTTTCCTGCTTTTTTTGTAAGGGAGATTTGATAACTGCACTAAAGCCAATAAAACCTATAAACGCAACCAAAATTGACGCTACAATAAACAGCAATGTATTTTTTACCCTAGTACTATTTTTAACCTGTATTCTTTGGTAAGATAGGGTATCTGAATCGTAGTAAAATTTTACTTTTGCCATATGGGTAAATATAGTATTTTTGTAAGCGCATTTGCAAATGCTTTACAAATCCTTTTTTAAGTATTGGTATCGCAAATTTACAAAATGTTTTAGAACTACTATACAGACGGTTAGTTTTAGGAAATATTTAATAGTTAAGAGAAGACAATAGCCTTATGAAATCACAAGATATTAGAGCGCAATTTTTAGAGTTTTTTGAAAAGAAACAACATAAGATTGTTCCCTCAGCACCGATTGTTTTAAAAGATGATCCCACACTGATGTTTACCAATGCCGGTATGAATCAATTCAAAGAGTATTTTTTAGGACAACGTGAAGTGAAGCACTCTAGAATTGTGGATACTCAAAAATGTTTGCGTGTTTCTGGTAAACACAATGACTTGGAAGAGGTTGGAAAAGATACGTACCACCACACCATGTTTGAAATGCTTGGAAACTGGAGTTTTGGTGATTATTTTAAAAAAGAAGCTATTGAATGGGCTTGGGAATTTTTAGTAGACACTTTAAAGATTGATAAGGACTCTTTGTATGTGAGTGTTTTTGAAGGTAGTAAAGATGCTGACAACCTATCTCTAGACCAAGAAGCGTATGATCTGTGGAAAGCCATTGTTCCTGAGGACAGAATCATTATGGGTAACAAGAAAGATAACTTCTGGGAAATGGGAGCACAAGGACCCTGTGGACCCTGTTCCGAAATACATGTAGACATTCGCTCAAAAGAGGACAAAGCAAAAGTATCTGGACGGGACTTGGTGAATATGGACCATCCTCAAGTTGTTGAAATTTGGAATCTAGTATTTATGCAATTCAACAGAAAAGCAAATGGAACTTTAGAAAAACTTCCTGCAAATCATGTTGATACAGGAATGGGATTTGAACGTTTGTGTATGGTTATGCAAGATGTTCAGTCTAACTATGATACCGATGTATTTACACCTTTGATTTCAAAAATAGAGAAGATTACAAACAATTCGTACGGAAAAGAAGAAACCACAGATATCGCTATTCGTGTTATCGCTGATCATGTAAGAGCAGTTGCTTTTTCTATAGCTGATGGACAATTGCCATCAAACAATGGTGCTGGATATGTAATACGAAGAATATTACGTCGTGCCATCCGTTATGGATTTACCTTTTTAAATAAAAAAGAACCATTCATCTTTGAGTTGGTGGCTGTACTTAACGAACAAATGGGCGCTAATTTCCCTGAAATAAAAGCCCAATACGACCTTATCTCAAAAGTAATCAAAGAAGAGGAAAGTTCTTTTTTGAGAACACTCGGTCAAGGTCTGAATTTGTTAGACTCTATCATCAAAGAGACTACAGGAACTGTTATTTCAGGAAACAAAGCATTTGAATTGTACGATACTTTTGGTTTTCCTATTGACTTGACAGCTTTGATTTTAGAAGAAAAAGGATTGACATTGGATGAGGCTGCTTTTCAAGAAGAATTAGAAAAACAAAAAACGCGTTCTAGAGCTGCTGCCCAAATGGATACTGATGACTGGACCGTTTTAATTGCTGAAGAAGCAAAAGAATTTATTGGATACGATCATTTAGAGGGAACTGTAAACATTACACGTTACAGAAAAGTAACTTCTAAAAAAGATGGTGATCAATATCAAATTGTTTTTGACAAAACCCCTTTCTACCCTGAAGGAGGTGGACAAGTTGGTGACAAAGGTTATTTTACAAATGGCACTGACAAGATATCTATCTTCAATACCAAAAAAGAAAACAACCTCATCATTCATTTTACAAAGAAATTGCCTCAAGAACCGACAGCGAGTTTCAATGCTGTTGTCGATAGTTACAATAGAAGGCTGACAGAATGCAACCACTCTGCAACTCATTTGTTGCACGAAGCTTTGCGAAAAGTTCTCGGCACTCATGTAGAGCAAAAAGGGTCTTTAGTACAATCTAAAAGCTTGCGTTTTGACTTTTCTCACTTTGCAAAACTTACAGTTGAAGAACTTCAAAAAGTTGAAAAAATTGTAAATGAAAAAATTGCAGCCTCTATCGCTTTGCAAGATTATAGAAACTTACCAATGCAAGAAGCTTTGGACAAGGGAGCAATGGCTTTATTTGGAGAAAAATATGGAGAATTCGTTCGCATGGTTCAATTTGATACATCTGCTGAATTGTGTGGAGGAACACATGTTCAAAACACCAATCAAATATGGCAATTAAAAATTGTTTCTGAAGGAGCTGTTGCTGCAGGTATTCGAAGAATTGAAGCTATTACCTCTGATGCTGTAAAGAAACACTACGCAGAACAAGACTCTTTGGTTACTGACATCAAAAAACTTTTGAAAAACCCTGCAGACACTTCCAAAGCAATTGCCAATCTTCAAGATGAAAATACGCAATTGAAAAAACAAGTAGAAACATTAATTAAAGAAAAGATCAAAAACTTAAAACTGCAACTTAAAAACAATAGTAAAAACATCAATGGTGTGAACTTTATCGCTACACAAATTGATTTGAATGCTGCAGCTTTAAAAGATTTAGCACATGAATTGGGAGGTGAAATGGAAAATTTATTTTTCTTTTCAGGAACTGAATTCAATGGAAAAGCACTGTTAACCTGTTATATTTCTAAAAACCTAGTAGAAGAAAAAGGACTTGATGCAGGTAAAATTGTAAGAGAATTAGGAAAGCACATCCAAGGAGGTGGTGGTGGACAAAAATTCTTTGCTACGGCAGGTGGTAAAAATCCTTCAGGACTTTCAGAAGCCATCACAGCAGTAGAAAGTTATCTGAATTAAAAGATACTAAAACTAAAAAAAGGAGTGTCATAAGACACTCCTTTTTTTAGTTTTTTCAATTATTTTTTTAAACTCAAATAGGTCTTTGTTGAATTGCGCTCCACCAAATCTGTTTTAATAATTTTTGTAGCAAATGGCTGGGGCTCTTTTTTGTTTTCAAGACGATCAATCATCATCTGTGCAGCAGTCTCTCCCATGATTTCTCCATGTTGACTTACTGTAGTAAGTTTAGGACTGGAATGACGTGAAAGTATTCCATTCGCAAAACCGATAACTGAGAAATTTTCGGGTATTTTAAACCCTTTTTCTAAGGCTATTTTCATAGCAGCAATGGCTGACTGTTCACTTGTAGCAATCACACTATCAATGGTATTGTTATCAAAAAGTGGACGAATAATAGCCTCATACTTCTTGTAATCATTTTCTTGAAGGTTGAGTATCCTACCTTCATCAACCGGCAAACCTTCATTTTTCAAACCTTCTAAATAGCCTTTATACCTTTCATTTCCTACAATTAAATCACTTATGGTTGAGATAAAAGCAATATTTTTAAACCCTGTATTTTTTAGGTGTTTTACCGTGTTCACAGCTGCCTTAAAATCATCCGCTATTACTTTGTCACATGCCACACTTTCAGCGACTCTGTCAAACATAACAATAGGCGTACCTTCCTCAATGAATGAGGAAAAATGATCGAATGATTTATTCACACCTGTTTCTTTTGACATAGACACAATAAACCCATCAATACTACCGTTTGAAAGCATCTCCATAGTTTCCTTTTCTTTATGATAAGATTCGTTGGAAATACACGTAATGATTTTATATCCGTTCTTATTAGCGGTATTTTCTACACCTTTAAATACTTGAGCAAAAAAGTAATTTAACATGTTAGGGATCACTATACCTATCGTTTTAGTGCGTTTATTTTTTAAACTCAGCGCATTAAAGTTGGGTTTGTATTTTTTCTTCTTGGCGTAATTTTGAATTTTAGCTTTTGTTTTATCACTGATCTCGTAGCTATCGTTCAAGGCTTTTGATACCGTTGAGATAGAGACATCAAATTTAGCAGCAATGTCTTTAATTGTGATTTTTTTCATTTATCCTTATTATTTGGAACCTTTTTTGCTAAATTAATTATAATATCTTCTCAGAGGAAGACAAAGTTAAAATTTTAACGGAAAAATATTTTTTGAACAGTTATTCATTTCTTGACTTCAAAGACTGGTAAAACACAAAACCAAATCCAAAAAACAACATTAGGTGAAATGGAAACAAACCAAAATCTGTATGTAATGTCAAATCGTGAGAATGATTGCCCATGAAAGCAACTAGTACAGCACTGGCCAAACCAAAAGCAAAATACAATGTCAATGCTCCCTCTACATAGACACTTTTTGACAGCTTCCCTTGCAAGTATTTGTTTTTTTTCCAAGTGTCTTTTACGCTCAACATATTGAACTTCGGAGTTCTTACAAAAGCGCTCTTTTTACCGCGGTGTCCTTCAGACACGGCTTTAGTGTTGTGGTATGAGAATCCCATTGCGACAGAAAAAAACTTGACAAACATAACACAGTATTTCAAAAATCCTTTGAGTCCACCTTCATTGACATTCTTATACATGACCCAATAACATATAAAAAACAACAGGGTACTGATTCCAAAAAAGCTCATCCCAATGAAATACATTCTGAATTCTTCAAAATAATTTTTTAAGTACAGCATCGGAACACTCAAAATAGCTACGATGAAAATATTTAAAAACATAGAACTATTCAACAAATGTAAAAAAGCATGCACACGCGTCTTAAAAGATAAATCTTTGGTCGTAAGCAATCTCTTGAACATTTTTTGGAAATTCTCTGCACCTCCCTTGTTCCAACGAAATTGTTGACTTCTCGCTGCACTGATTGCCATTGGCAATTCTGCTGGGGTTACTACATCTTCCAAATACTTGAATTTCCAATTTTTCAACTGGGCTCTGTAACTTAAATCTAAATCCTCTGTCAATGTATCTCCCTCCCAGTTACCTGCATCTAGAATACATTCTTTTCGCCACACTCCAGCAGTACCGTTGAAATTGATAAAATGTCCTTTGCTATTTCTACCTACTTGCTCTAAGGTAAAGTGCGCATCCAAAGCAAAGGCTTGAATTTGTGTCAACAAAGAAAAGTCTCTATTGATATGTCCCCATCGAGTTTGCACAACCCCGACTTTCTCATCTTTAAAATATGGGATTGTTTGTAATAACCAATCTTTCTTAGGTAAAAAATCAGAATCAAAAATTGCTATGAATTCTCCTTTAGCTATTTCCATACCTTCTTTCAAAGCACCGGCTTTAAAGCCTTTTCTATCAGTTCTTGTGACATGAGATATCGCATGACCTTCAGCTTGAAGTCTTTCAATATGTGCTGCCGTAGTTTTCAAACTCTCATCGGTTGAATCATCTAACACTTGGATCTCTAATTTATCTTTTGGATACTCCAATGTAACGATATTGTCTAGAAGGCGCTCCATCACATACAATTCATTGTATACAGGCAATTGAATCGTTACAAAAGGTATTTGTGTACTGTCTGAAAAATCATATTTGGCAGCTTCTTTTTTCTTCTTTTTAAAACGCAAATAATTAAATAACAAATTAAATTGAGCGAGTGAAAAAGCAAATATTTGTAATAAAGAACATACATAAATAACTAAGAGAACAGTCCCTAAGGTGTAGAAGAAGTCATTCCATTGAATGTTAGCAAAAAAGTATTGTAGTGATTCCATATTGTAATTCTAAATGGTATTTGACACCTATAAACGTAAGTGCTTTTTTTGCAAATATAAGCATTGTAAAACTACCAATAATTATCCTTTTAATTAAATTAGAAGCTTCCATTTAGTATTATCTTATTATTAAGAATCAACGAGCTTCAATAGTTTGTTTATTGACAATAGTTAGGGAAAAAAACAAGAATACGTTAAACCTTTTACGAGGTTACAAAAAAATTAAAGTATGTACATCAATCACAGGAACTGCAGCTCAACTTAAAAAAATGGTGAAATTGACTAAAATTCAGAATTCAAGACATTTATAGTTTTCGAAAACACAACCTTTTCATCAAAAAACTCTTGGAGGGAAAGTTTTTTTTGATCTAAGAGGAATTCTACCAATAAGCCCGCTTCAAAGTAAGATTTCACAGCCATATTGTCTCCCCAAAAATCAGTATTTCTATACAGCGTGACTCTTTGATCAAAAGAATAGAGACTGTCTCGCTGTTTTAAAGCGCGGTGCGCCGCATACTCAGCATAGCCTTCCTGTTTCCAAAAAGGCAAATTAGCATAGCTTTCGACATCGAGAAACTCATACACATAGGCGTGTATTAATTCGTGTTTTACAACTGCTTCTAAAGTACCACTCATAACCGAATACGGGATTAACTTTTGAGCATTATTTCTACTTTTAAACACTTCTGCTATATAGGGCTTTGAGATAAACACCTTGTTCAAATAGGCTAGCGTAAAACCTTGAGAGGGCAAAGTTACACCAGTAATTTTAGCAAAAAAGTCAAAAGTTGCAGCAGCATCACAAAAATAAATAGTTATCGGCGTACTATCATTGTAAACTTTACAAAGTTGCAACTGCTCTTTTAGCTCTTGAACAAGAGCTTCTGGCTTTAAAATTTCAGTATTGGAATAAAATGTATACGCCCCTTGCTTGTAAGTATACTTAAACCAAGCTCCCGCTGAGAGCAATACTGAAAAATAGAGGAGTATTGCAGTCGTTAAAATTGAAAACGTATATTTTAGAATACAAGCAGTCATGAAACAAATGTAGGGAATAGCAATTGGTAAAGCTCCAATAATATATTAAAAGCACCTTAAAAAGGTAAGTAATTAGTTTTAGTTCTAGTGACAAAACAGAGTCACGAAGGCAAGGCATTAATTTACCAAATACCTTTCAGTTCTTCTCCGAGTTGCAATCCAAATCTTCTTCTGAAAAAATAGACTGCTACATACAAGAAAGGTGTATCAAAAATAGCAACCAGGATCTTAAACAAAAAACCGGCCCAAACCAATTGGTAAAACTTATCCCAAGCGAGAACTTCAAATATCGAGAGGAGGAATACGACGGTGAACGTATCGATGAATTGCGAGCTAAACGTAGAAAAATTATTGCGGAGCCACAAATGCCTTCCTTTGGTTTTCTTTTTCCAAAAGTGATAAATACGAATATCTATAAACTGTGCAATCAAATAGGCCAGCATAGAAGACAATACTGCCAATGCAGACAAGCCAAAAACATCCGAAAAGACATTCTCTCCCACAGGAGACCAAGATGTGGCAGGAGTCATATCAGCCACAACTACGATCAAAATCGAAAAGAAAGAGGCCGCAATTCCTGTGATTACAACCTGGTTTGCTTTTTTCTTGCCGTAGATTTCAGAGATGATGTCTGTGATTAAAAAAGTAATAGGATAGGGTAATAGACCTACAGAAAGCTCAAAAGGAAACCAACCAAAAGGATTCCAAAAAAAGAATTTTTGGAAGATAAGATTAGAGACCACTAAAGATGTAATAAAGAGTCCCGCTAGCACCAAATACACTTTTGAAGCTAGTATTTTATCTTTTGCATACATGTCTTGCTTTTTTTCTAAGGTACAAAAAAATGCGCATGAGTAAACAGCGCTATAATTCAGATTTAGAAGTTGGTAGCTAAATTTATAGACTACTTTTTAAGTGAAAAAGTTTTATATCCTAAAACAATGCTTATTTTTGTCAGCAAATTTGAAAATTCAATCGTATGAAAGCATATATATTTCCAGGACAAGGAGCGCAATTTACCGGTATGGGTAGAGACCTCTATGACAATTCTGACCTCGCAAAAGAATTGTTCCAACAAGCCAATGAAATCTTAGGATTTGACATTACTAAAATTATGTTTGAAGGAACTGCAGAAGATCTCAAACAAACCAACGTAACACAACCAGCTGTTTTTTTACACTCGGTGATTTTAGCAAAAGTATTGGGTGAAAACTTTCAAGCTGATATGGTTGCGGGACATTCTTTGGGAGAATTGTCTGCTTTAGTTTCCAACGGAACTTTGTCTTTTGAAGACGGTTTGAAATTGGTTGCAAAAAGAGCAGATGCCATGCAAAAAGCATGTGAACTACAAGCGGGAACTATGGCTGCCATCCTTGGATTAGACGATGCTGTAGTTGAGGAAATTTGCAGTAGCACTGAAGGAGATGTTGTGGCAGCAAACTTCAACTGTCCAGGACAATTGGTAATTTCAGGAGAACTTGAAGCGGTAAAAGCTGCATGTGAATTAGCTACTGAAAAGGGAGCTAGAAGAGCTCTATTACTTCCAGTAGGAGGTGCCTTCCACTCGCCTTTGATGGCACCTGCAAGAGAAGAATTGGCTGCCGCTATAGAAGCCACTCAGTTCAACACACCTTCTTGCCCAGTATACCAAAATGTAGTAGCGAAAGCAGTTACAGAACCATCTGAAATCAAAGAAAACTTAATCGCTCAGTTGACAGGAGCTGTACGATGGACACAATGTGCACAGGCGATGATTACTGATGGTGCAACTGAATTTATAGAAGTAGGACCTGGTAAAGTTTTGCAAGGCTTGCTCGCTAAAATTGACCGTTCTGTGTCGAGAAGTGGTGCTAGTATCTAAGCATTATTCAAAACCATAAAAAAAGCCTTATTTGAAACAAATAAGGCTTTTTTTTTAGGCTTGTGATTGCTGCCACTTCCAAGCAGAATCCAATGCTTCCTCCAAAGAAAGTTCTGTCTTCCATTGCAACTCTTGGTTTGCGAGATTGGTATCTGCATAAGCTGCAGTGATATCCCCTTCTCTTCTTCCAACTATTTTATAGTTTAGAGCAAGACCCGATGCTTTTTCAAAAGCTTTAATCACTTCTAAAACTGAAGATCCTTTTCCTGTTCCTATATTGAAAAATTCGTAGTTTTCTTTGTTCTTTTTTTCAATCAAACGTGTCAATGCTGCGATGTGCGCTTTGGCCAAATCTACCACATGAATATAATCTCTTACTGCAGTTCCATCTTCCGTTGGATAATCATCACCAAAAACAGAAAGTTCTTTGCGAATACCCGCTGCTGTTTGGGTAATAAAAGGAATTAAGTTTTGTGGAACTCCCAAGGGTAATTCTCCAATTTTAATACTAGGATGTGCTCCTATAGGATTGAAATAACGAAGTGCTATGGCATTTAAAAAGGAAGACTTACAAGTATCTCTAATTAAAATTTCTCCTACCTGTTTTGAATATCCATACGGAGACTCAGCTGGCTTTACAGGAGCACTCTCTGTTATAGGAAGCGCATCTGCTTGTCCATAGACTGTACAAGAAGAACTGAATATAAAGTTATCTATATTTCTAGCAGTCAATTCACTCAACAAATACACCAAGGTATTCAAGTTGTTCTGGTAGTACTCCAGTGGTTTAGAAACACTTTCACCGACAGCTTTGTAGGCTGCAAAATGAATCACACCATCAACGTGGTTTTTATCAAAAAATTGTTTGACATCTTTTTGCACACGTAAATCTATATTTTCAAAAGTAGGCTTGACTCCTGTAATCGCCTCAATTTGTCCAAGAACCTCAATAGAGGTATTCGACAAATTATCAATGATTACTACTTCAAATCCTGCATTTTGTAACTCTACTACGGTGTGAGAACCAATAAATCCAAGTCCTCCTGTTACTAATATTCTTTTCATATTTGTTATATTTTTTATTAACTAAAAAAAGCCAATAATTTTTCGACTATGTAATCTTGTTGTCCTTTATCTAATTCAGTATGCATTGGCAAGGAAATCACCTCATCTATTAACTGATTCGTACTTGGAAAATCTTTCTCTTTGTATCGTGGGTCTGCATAGGCTTTTTGACGGTGCAAAGGTATTGGGTAGTATATAGCACAAGGGATGTTATTTTCTTGCAAGTGACGCATTAGAGCATCTCTATCCGCTTCTATAATACGAAGTGTATATTGATGAAAAACATGGCAATCACAGTCGGAGCAAATCGTTGGTACTATAATGTTTTTATGACCTGCTAATTTATAAGAGTAATACCTAGCTGCTTCTTGACGTGCTTTTGTATATTGATCCAAATAAGGCAGTTTAGTTCTTAAAATTGCCGCTTGTATACTGTCCAATCTAGAATTTACACCAATGACGTCATGATGGTATTTTTTATACATCCCATGATTGACAATACCTCTTATAGTATGCGCCAAAGCATCATTATTTGTGAAAATAGCTCCTCCATCTCCATAGCATCCTAGATTCTTTGAAGGAAAAAAGGAAGTGGTTCCAATATCCCCAATAGTACCTAGCTTTTGCTTCCCTTTTTGTGAGGTGTAAACACCTCCTACACCTTGGGCTGTATCCTCAATTACATATAAATTGTGCTTTTTCGCTAAGGCCATTAACGCGTCCATATCGACTGCACGACCAAACAAATGAACTGGAACGATGGCTTTGGTTTTAGGAGTAATCGCTTTTTCAATAGCCGCTATTGAAATATTCATGTTTTCAATCGAAACATCAACTAAAACTGGAGTCAACTTTAAAAGAGCAATCACCTCCACTGTAGCAGCAAAAGTAAAATCTGTTGTAATCACCTCGTCTCCAGGCTTCAAATTCAATGCCATCATGGCTATTTGCAATGCATCAGTACCATTTCCGCAAGGAATTACGTGCTTGACTTGAAGATAGTCCTCAAGATCTTTTTGAAATCTTTTTACTTCAGGCCCATTGATAAATGATGTCGTATCAATAACCTCTTGTATTGCTTTTTGTATGTGAACTTCTATTTTTTGATATTGACTTTTTAAGTCAACCATCTGAAGTGGTTTCATTTGGTACTAGTTTAAAGAGAAACAAAAGTACGAATTTATACTTCACAGATAAGGGTGTAAATACACCTATTTAAGTGTCTATTTGTTCATTTCAAAAAAAAACACCTATCAAGAATTGCTTGATAGGTGTTTGTAATTGTATGATATTTTTTTAGTTATCAGCAATTGTGCTATTGTCTTTCCATTCACTAACACTAGCTACCTTAGAATTTTCATAATCAACCTCTAGCAATCGGTCTTTGTTCCAAACAAACCATTTACCTACTTTGTTCCCTTTGTAGTAATGTGCAATGGTTATTTTTTTTCCATTGACATCAAATTGTGTCCATTTACCAGTCAATTTATTATCTGCATCGTAGAACCCTTGCTCACGAATTTCTCCTGAATTATGAAATAACGTCACTTTTACGAGATCTCCTTCCTTTTCGTAAACAGGCTTTATGGCATCTGTCGTATTATTTTGAGCTCCAGCTAACAATGCTGAAAACATGAAAAGTGCAAATAAAATATTTCTCATAATGTGTAGTTTTAGCGTTTGTACTACAAATATACAATTATATTTACATTAAAAAAACTTTTGGGTAACTTTTACATAACGTTAACTTAACATTAGCTCTAAAATCAAAACCAAAGCCCAACACTGAGATACCAATTTCCACTTTTAATCTCTGGAGACCAACATCTTACCAGAGAAATAGGCCCAACGACCGATTTATAACCATAAGCAACAGCATACCCGGTAATCAGGTCTTTAAAGACAGCACCGCCGTTAAATACATCCAAATCAGTACGTCCGACATTGCCAATAACACCTATATTATGATTGTTACCAATGTCATATCGAAATTCAGCAGTTCCTTTTAAATAAGAGTGATTTTGAAAATACTCAAACTCATATCCGTAAAATGGAATGTGGTTGTTGATTAAATTTTCCCCATAACCACCTAAAGCGTACCGAAATTGTCCTGAAGTATTCGAACCAATGGTTGCACCACCTTCAGCTGTAAGATGTATCGTCAGTCGGTCATAAATGGTATTCACTCCTGATAATTTTAATTTCAATTGTGAAAACGGAGTGAAATTATCATTGTAATCTGAAGAATCTCCATAAAACTTTATCTCACCATCCACAAAATAGCCAAATGTGGGAAAAAACTTTTTGTCATATGAGTCCAATTTTATGTATCCTAATAAACTTGCATAACTACTTCTTTCAAAATAAAAGCGCTCGCCGTTATTTTGTACCAAAGCATTAGTATACAATTCCAATCGCTTGAATTCTATTCCTCCACCTATCGCAAATATTCGATTGAAAGTGGTTTGAAAATATGCCATTGAAGTAAAGTCAATAAAATATTTGTTGATGCTATTTACATCGGTTCCAGAAAAGCGAATATTGGTATTAAATTCATTGAATCTCGCATTGAATCCATAGCTCAAATAAAATCCTTTATCGACAAAATAATTTACATCAAGCCTTACATTATCACCAAATACAACATCTGTAGAAAATATATCGTCTTTTTGCAACAAGTGTTTAGAAGTAAAATTCACCAAGAAACCAGATTTGTATAAAGGATCGTAATGCAAGCCTAGCTTCAAAAATGAATGTACTTGATTTTCTTCCATATTCAACACAAGTAAATTTTGATTGCTATTCATTTTTTCAAATCGATATTTGACCAATTCAAAATCATTCGAATTTGTCAATTTATCAATTTTAGTATTTAACTCACTGTAAGTTATTGTATCTAAAACATTTAAGCCCATCTTTCCCAAGATATACTTTTTAGTATAATCAGGAAGTTTATTCACTTGTATCGAATCAACACTGATTTTTTGTGGTGATTTAGGTACTACTAAACTTGATTTATGTTTTGTAATATTCTGTAGACTTGCCAATTCATCAAATATTTTTTGATGTTTTGCACCTGCCTCTTCTCCCAAGTCAATAATCTCTTGGGTCTTGTCAAAAGATGTAACACTATAGGTAGCTATATCCGGTTTAATATGAATGTCCAAACGCTCTGTTTTTTTATAATCTCCAGTATACATCTGAAAACTAACTATCTGATTGAGAACATCTACTACTGATTCAATTTCTTCGGATTTACCAAGCTTGCCTTGAATGTCAGAGCCTATAATGATGGTTACACCTTTGTCTTCCATAATTTCAACAGGAAAGTTATTTGCAATTCCTCCATCAATGTAATAATTTCCTTCAACACTGATAGGTGATAACAAAGAAGGTAAAGAAGCACTGGCACGAATAGATTCTGCAAGCTGTCCTTTGTCAAAAACCTTAGTCTTTCCAGTTTCTAAATCGGTAGCAATGCAAAAGAACGGAATAGGAAGTTGATCATAATCATGAATATCATTCACATGCTCAAACAATTCATTCATTTTATTATATGAGGATTGTCCTGTAGCTATGGCTTTCGGCAGCTGAATTTTTTTATTTTTAACAGGAAAAGACATCAAATATTTTTCCCCGTGTTGTTTCTCAAAAAAAGAAGCGCTATTTCGAGGTACTTTGTCTTGTAATAATTCGTTGAAATCAATAGATTTAATTATAGAATCTATTTCAATTGCAGAGTAGTTTGCTGCATAAAGACCGCCAACCACAGCTCCCATACTTGTTCCCCCAATATAATCGAGTTGTAGCCCTGATTTCTCAATAGCTTTTAGAACACCTATATGCGCAAACCCCTTGGCTCCACCCCCACTCAATACCAGCCCCACTTTTGGTATTTTACGAAATGACTCTTGTGCATTTGCAAGGCATGAGATAAAAAAGAAAAGCAAATAAAAGAAGTGACGTTTCATTTTTATTTTTTTGTAAATATAAAAAAAGATAACGCTTTAAAATCAATTCATTTTAGTAGCTTCAAAGGCTGTAAATATTTTTTTTGCCCTTGCCTCTCCTACAACACTAATCAAGCTTTCAAGGCTAGCCTCTTTTACTCTTTTCACAGACTTATAGTATTGTAATAAAGTTTCCACTGTATGTTTTCCAATACCTGAAATCCCTTCAAGCTCTGACTTTACAGCAGACTTACTTCTTTTGTTTCTATGGTGAGTAATTCCAAAACGATGGGCTTCGTTTCTTAGAAATTGGATTATTTTCAGGGATTCGGAAGTCTTGTCAAGATACATGGGAATGGGATCTCCTGGGTAGTAAATTTCTTCTAATCTTTTAGCAATCCCAATGATGGCTATTTTGTGACGAAGTCCAAGAACATCAAGACTTTTCAAGGCTGAAGACAACTGACCTTTACCCCCATCAATTACTATCAATTGAGGTAATTCGCTTCCTTCCTCTAAAAGCCTCTTATACCTGCGGTATACCACCTCTTCCATGGAGGCATAGTCATCAGGTCCCTCAACAGTTTTAATATTGAAATTTCTATATTCTTTTTTGCTTGGTTTCCCATCCCTAAAAACTACACAAGCAGCTACTGGATGTGACCCTTGAATGTTAGAATTATCAAAACACTCGATATGCCTAGGCTCCGTAGACAAACGTAAATCAGTCTTCATTTGGGCCATAATACGTTTTACATGTCGGTCAGGATCTACAATTTTTATTTGTTTGAAACGATCTTGACGGTAATATTTAGCATTGCGCTCTGATAATTCAACAATTCTTTTTTTATCTCCTAATTTGGGAACAGTTACTTTGATCTCTTTGCCTAAATCCACTTCAAAAGGAACATATACCTCTTTGGTAAACGATTGAAAACGTTGGCGGAGTTCTACAATAGAAAACTCTAGTAATTCTTTGTCGGTTTCATCTAGTTTCTTTTTAATTTCTGTAGTGTGTGATTGAATAATCGCTCCGTTGGCAATTTTAAAAAAATTGACATAGCCAAAACTCTCATCGGAAATAATCGAAAAAACATCTACGTTGTCTATGGACGGACTTACAACCGTAGATTTAGATTGGTAATTATTGAGTAGTTCTAATTTCTCTTTTATTTTGTGGGCCTCCTCGAACTGCATCTTGTCTGCAAATTCAAACATACGTTTTTGAAATGCTTCAATTGTGGACTTAAAATTACCTTTTATGATGTTTTTAAGAGCTTTGATATCTTTCAAATAATCTGCCTCAAGTTGAATTCCCTCACAAGGTCCTTTACAATTGCCAATATGATAATCCAAGCATACTTTGTATTTACCATTTTCAATGTTTTGAGACGACAAATCAAAATTACAACTTCGAAGAGGAAAAAGTTCTCGGATTAAATCCATCAAGACTCGAGCTGTTTTTGAAGAAGTGTACGGTCCAAAATACTCAGAACCGTCTTTGATGACTTTTCGGGTTAGAAATACGCGGGGAAAACGCTCTTTTTTGATACAAATCCACGGATAGGTTTTGTCATCTTTGAGCATGATATTGTACCTAGGTTGGTACTTTTTAATCAAATTATTTTCCAACAATAAAGCATCCGTCTCAGTAGCTACAACGATATGAGTAACAGATCGGATTTTACTGACTAGTATTCGTGTTTTAGCACTTTCTTGGTTTTTATTAAAATACGATGCTACACGCCTTTTTAAATTTTTGGCTTTACCTATATACAAGAGTTGGTCGTCTTTGTCGTAATAACGATAGACTCCTGGAGAATCTGGCAAAGATTTTACTTGTATTTTTAGAGCGTCTAGCATGTTTGTAAAAATACTAAATTCCAAGCGTTGTACTATTATAAGTAAATTATAAATTCTAATTTTGACATACTAGCTGCAAGTAGCTAAAAAAATCAGAAGATCAAAAATCCCAACATGCTAAAATCGGAAGCCCGAAAAACCCACAAAGAGTTGCGTACATTGAGTACGGAAAAAAATCGAGAAGACTGGAGCATTGCTATTGCAAACAATCTCTTAAAACTTCCCATATGGGAAAAATTGTACTATCATTTATTTTTACCAATTGAAAAACTAAAAGAGGTAGACACAGAACACATCATAAACATATTGTTTGCAAAAAACAAAGAAATAGTAATTTCAAAATCAAATTTTGAAAACCTAAGTATGGTACATTTCCTTTTGACAGAAAATACTCGTATTGTAAAAAATGAATATGACATTCCTGAGCCTGTTGACGGAATAGAAGTTCCTGTAAAAAAAATAGACATCGTTTTTGTACCCTTACTCGCTTTTGACAAAAATGGCAATCGTGTGGGATATGGCAAAGGATTTTACGACCGATTTTTAGTAAATACAAACGCAATTAAAATTGGACTCTCTTTCTTTGAAGCAACAGAAGCACTGCATGACATATCAAGCGATGATGTTGCATTGGACTTTTGTGTTACCCCTAAAAAAATTTATAATTTTTCATCGAAATAAAAAACTCACAAAATCCTTGTTAATATTTTTGTAAAAAAAACAATGTTTGTTTATTTTTTTACATAACAAGGTATTTTATAACACCCTTTTGTATCTTGCACAAAAATACCTTAAAGTATGTCAAAACAGACTAAATTATCAAGATTTAACAATAGTGTACTTTCAAAATATCAAGTGTACAACAGTGTATTTATGACACTCCCATTTGATAATGTGAGTAAAATTGGAACCTTACTACCATTGTTTAATGAAACCTGTGTTGAAGGATTTAAAAATAAAAAAACTCCTACTGAAATAGTAGACGGTTTTTTCAAAAAATACAAATCAAAGATAACTGAAAAAGAAAAAATCGCATTTCTTTTTAAGTTTATTCAATATATAGAAAGACAAGTAGTATTATTTGATGCCATTGAGGACGCTGCATTTGCAGATGTCAATAATATGAATGGAATTGGTACGATTCGAAATATCAAAGAGGAAGCCAATTCAAAACGTGTTACCAATGAGTTAAAAGAATATCTAGAGGAATTCAAAACACGTGTTGTTTTGACAGCACATCCAACTCAATTTTATCCTGGTACTGTTCTTATTATTTTATCAGATCTTCAGAAAGCGATTAAAGAAGACGACTTACCATATATAAAAAAATTATTATCTCAATTAGGTAAAACTACCTTTTTCACTCAAAGCAAACCCACACCTTACGACGAAGCAATTAGCCTTATTTGGTATTTAGAAAATGTTTTTTATCACTCAATTGGTAAAACATATGACTATATACAAACACATATTTTTGATGGAAAATGTATTGACAATGACATCATGAATTTAGGATTTTGGCCTTGTGGAGATAGAGATGGTAACCCATTTGTAACTACAGAAACTACATTAAAAGTAGCACGTAAGCTACGTCAGTCTGTACTGAAAAACTACTATAGAGAAGCTAGAGAAATAAAAAGAAGACTCTCATTCAAAGGAGTTCATGAAATTATATCTGATATAGAAAAGCGTTTGTATGATAGTTGTATCTCTGAAGATGCGCCTCTTTTGATTTCTTATGACGTATTGTTGGAAAAACTACGCAGTATCAAGAAAATTATAAAAGAACAATACAACGGATTGTTTATTGAAGAAGTTGATAGTTTTATCAATAAAGTAAAGATTTTTGGATACCATTTTGCAACAATGGATATTCGTCAAGACAGTCGTGTTCACCACAATGTTTTTACGAGTATTGTAAAACAGCTTCAAAGAGAAGGAGACACAACCTTCCCTAAAAATTATTTAGAACTTAACGAAAAGGAACAAATTGAAGTACTTTCGAAAGTCAAAGGTGATATTGATCCTGAAAGCATCGAAGATGAGATGGCTTCTAGAACATTGAGTTCTATGAAAGCTATCAAGACCATCCAATTAGAAAATGGTCATCGTGGTGCTAATAGATACATTATCAGCAACAATCAAAACGCATTGAATGTTATGGAAACATTTGCCATGTTGAACCTTTCTGGTTTTGAAAATGGTCTAAATGTAGATGTATCACCTTTATTTGAAACAATCGATGATTTAGAAATTGCACCTCAAGTAATGCGTGAGCTCTACAGCAATGCTGAATACAGAGCACATCTTAAAAAAAGGAACAACAAACAAAACATCATGTTGGGGTTTTCAGATGGAACTAAAGACGGTGGGTATTTGATGGCCAACTGGGGAATCTATAAAGCCAAAGAGGAGTTAAGTAAAGTTTCTCGCGAATTCGGAATCAAAGTAATTTTCTTTGACGGTCGCGGTGGACCACCAGCACGAGGTGGAGGTAAGACTTCAAAATTCTACGCTTCATTGGGTCCTAATATTGAAAACCAAGAAATACAATTAACGATACAAGGACAAACCATTAGTTCTAATTTCGGAAACTTAGACTCTTCTAAATACAATATTGAACAGTTGCTTGGTGCCGGTATTACCAATCAAATATTTAAAGATCCTAAAAACGGTGCTATGCGAGATGAAGATCGTGTAGTAATGAACGATTTGGCGGAAGTCAGCTACCAAAAGTATGTAGCATTTAAAGACCACCCAAAATTCATTCCATACTTGGAGAGAATGAGTACATTAAAATACTACGGGAAAGCTAATATTGGATCAAGACCATCCAAACGCTCCAAATCAACTCAATTAGATTTTGGAGATTTGAGAGCCATTCCTTTTGTGGGAAGCTGGTCTCAATTAAAACAAAATGTTCCTGGATTTTTTGGAGTAGGTACTGCCATTAAAAAATACGAAGACGCGAATGAATTTGATAAAGTTCAAGAGTTTTACAACAATTCTAACTTCTTCAAAACTTTATTAGAAAACTCAGTAATGTCCTTGAGTAAATCCTTTTTCGATTTGACTTCTTACATGTCAAAAGACCAAGAATTTGGAGAATTCTGGAACATTATTCACGATGAATATGTCTTGACTAAAAGACTGCTTCTAAAACTTACCGGACACAAAGAGCTGATGGAAAACTATCCAGATGGGAAAGCTTCTATCGCTGTTCGTGACTCAATCGTATTGCCATTGTTGACGATACAGCAGTTTGCCTTAAAAGAGGTTCAAAATATGAACAAAGAAGGAGTTACAGATCAAAAGAGATTGGAAGTATTTGAAAAAATAATTACTCGATCTCTCTTTGGAAACACCAATGCAAGTAGAAACTCTGCTTAAACTAATTCACATAATTGTTGAAAACACCCAAGAGTAACTTTTTGGGTGTTTTTTTCTTTCTGTAATTTAAATTCTATTTATTTCAGTGATGTAAATCAAAATAAATTAGCATTATTAAGGTACTATGATTAGGCAGTTGTATTGGCAATACACACAACAAAATATAAAACTGAGCAGGTATTTGTTGGTAGGAAATTAGTACATTTGCAAAAATATTTTTTTCATGAAATTTTGGACGAAGACCTCTCGATTTATTTTAAAAAGACAAATCATTCTCTTAGCTGTGATTGCAATAATTACTGCTTTTTTAGGATCTCAAACAAAATATATTAAATTTTCATATACCGAAGCAAATTTACTTCCGGATGATCATGTTGAAAATATCAAATACAACAAATTCTTAGAAATTTTTGGTGAAGAAGGAACGCTCATAATATTAGCTGTAAAAGACAGCGCTATATTTACCCCTCAAAAATTCCAAAATTGGAATGCACTAGCTAGAAAATTAGCTGCCTTTGATGAGATAGAAAATTTTGTTTCTATAGGAGATCTGAAAGAGCTCAAAAAAAACAAAGAAAAGAAACGATTTGAATTGGTAACAATCCCAAAAGAAACTTTTGAATCCTCTGAAAAAATAAATACATTTAAAAAACACTTGTTCAACGAGCTCCCTTTCTACAACAAGTTACTCTTTAACAAAGAGTCTAAAACTATTCAAACAGCACTGTTTCTAGACAAAAAAATTGTAAACACTAAAACAAGAAAAGATTTTGTATTCAATGAATTGAATCCAATTATTGCAGCCTTTGAAAAAGAGAATCATTTAGATGTCCGCGTATCTGGAATGCCTTTTATAAGAACGATGAATTCTGAAAACATCAAATCTGAGATGGGCATGTTTGTAGGATTGGCACTCGGAATTACAGCCCTTATCTTTTTCTTTTTTTTCCGCTCCATTAGAGCAACACTGATTACGCTATTGGTAGTGAGTATTGGAGTTATTTGGGCTTTTGGTTTTATAGGCCTTTTTCGCTATGAAATTACCATACTTACTGCTTTAATTCCTCCTTTAATTATCGTGATTGGTGTTCCAAATGCAATCTTTATCATCAATAAATACCAGCAAGAAATCAAAAAACACGGTAATAAAATAAAATCTTTACAACGTGTGATTTCAAAAGTAGGAAACGCAACATTGATGACCAACATCACAACTTCAGCTGGATTTGCAACATTTATATTTACAAACAGTCAATTACTGAATGAATTCGGAATCATTGCATCTATCAATATTATGGCAATTTTTGTGCTCTCCATATTGATCATCCCTGCGTTGTATAGTTTTATGCCAATACCGAAAAAGAAACACCTACACCACCTTGAAAAGAAATGGATTTCAAACATTGTCGAGTGGATGGTTTTGATGGTTCGTAATAAAAAAATTCCTATTTATATTACCGCATTAATTGTTATCATCAGCAGTATCATTGGTGTTTACCGCATCAAAGTATCTGGAAGTTTGATCGATGACATGCCCAAAGACAAAACCTTTTACAAAGACATTGTGTTTTTTGAAAAAGAATTTGGAGGAATCATGCCATTAGAGATTATGATAGACACTAAAAAGGAAAATGGTGTCTTTAAACTGTCTATTTTAAAGAAAATAGAAAAACTGACAAGTACCATAGAGTCTACACCTGGCTTATCTAGAACCAGCTCTATAAACGACATGGTAAAATACTCTAAACAAGCATTTTATAATGGAAAACCAAAATATTACCAACTCCCTAGCTCTCAAGAAAAATCATTCTTAATACAATACATCAAAAACTCAGAAGAAAATAGCAACTCCTTTTTGAGTACCATTGATAGTACGGGAAGATATGCAAGAATAACAACCTATATGAAAGATGTAGGTATCGATAAAATGGAACGTATTCAAGAAGATATTCAAGATTTAATAGATAAAGAATTCACCTCAAAAAACTATACGGTTACCTTAACAGGAAAGGCTTTTGTATTTTTAAAGGGAACCAATTATTTAATTAAAAATTTAGTAATATCCTTATCACTAGCCATCTTATTAATTTCAATATTTATGGGTTGGATGTTCCGTTCTATGCGTATGATTTTCATATCTTTAATACCTAATTTACTTCCCTTGTTGGTGACTGCAGGATTGATGGGCTTTTTAGGAATACCTATCAAACCCTCTACCATATTGGTATTTAGTATTGCTTTTGGTATTTCTGTTGATGACACAATTCATTTTTTAGCAAAATACAGACAAGAATTGGTAGCCAACAATTGGAAAGTTAGAAAATCTGTCTATAGGGCCTTACGCGAGACTGGCGTAAGTATGTTTTATACCTCAATAGTCTTGTTTTTTGGCTTTCTTGTTTTTGTAATTTCTAGTTTTGGAGGAACAAAAGCCTTAGGAGGTTTGGTTTCTGTGACTTTGCTATTTGCAATGGTCTCCAATTTACTTCTCTTACCAGCCTTATTACTTTCTTTAGAACGTAAAATCGCCAACGAAAGAACGCTGAAAAAACCTAAAATGAAGCTAATCCCAAATAAGGAAGATTAAGAAAGTTTTCCCATTTTAAGACTGCTAAATTTAATAATATAGCGCAGATAAAAATCCAAAAAAACAAAGAATACGGAGAGTTTCGAGTAATACTACACGCTTGTTTTCTAGTAAACGACCAAGTACCATCAAAGTGATAAACACCCACGTACAACTGATAAAAATCTGTGTATTAGATAAACTTTCAAAGTAATAAGAGAACAAACCTAAGACTATAAATAAAATACATGTATTCAAAACTACATAAATTTTATGAAGCAAGGAATAAGAAAAATAGTTAGACGAACCTTTGGTTACATACAACGGTAAGTGCTTGAGAGGTCCAGATTCTGGTATCCAATCAGGTCCTTTAATTAACAAGCGAAATTTATCCTTAACTTTTGGTAATTGACGCATTTGAAATCTTAGGTTGAAGTAGTAATGAAATACCGATGTCAAAAAGTCTTTTGAATTAATATCTTTAGTAAGACCATAGACAACTTCTGCTTCCTCTTCTTTAAAAGTACCAAAAATTCGATCCCAGATAATCAAAACACCACCATAATTTTTATCCAAATACTCCTCATTAGATCCGTGGTGTACACGATGATGAGAAGGGGTGACAAAAACCCATTCTATGATGCCTAACTTAGGGATCAAAGTAGTATGTAATAAAAATTGATACAAGCCAATCACAAGATGGGTTCCCAAAACAAATTCTGATGTAAAACCAAAAATAGGCATTAGAGACCAAAATAAAATACGCAATAAAACTTGTAAAGGAGTTAAATTTAATGCTACAGAATAATTATAATCTTCACTTTGGTGGTGCACGATATGAGCACCCCAAAACACATTAATACGGTGCCCAGCTTTGTGATAAAAATACCATATAAAGTCAGATACTAAGATGGCGATTAAGAACACAAGTGTACTCTCTTGAAATTCAAAAATAGCTAGATGTTTGTACAAAAAATCATAGTAAAAATATATCAATGGAACTATAAAAAGACCGGCGATTCGATCAAAAGCCCCCATCATCAAATTAGATATCGTATTTTGAAACCTAAATTTTCGTTTCCCTCTAGAACGAGCAATAATATATTCCATACCGATTACAAACATTACAAAAGCCATAACCAAGCCTAAATACTTATCTTTTTCCATAATAGACAGAATTATTGATACATTAAATTTACAAAAAATAGAGAAAAGTTACTAGATACAACAGCTGAAATAAAACGTTACAACAAGTTTTCAATATTATTTTTTAAAACATATATTTGTATTACAAAAGAGATTTCATGAAAAAAACTAGCGTTTCAGACCTACTAAGTAAAGTAGAAATAGCAACCAAAGTCCAAGTAAAAGGATGGGTTAGAACTTTTAGAGCCAATCGATTCATATCTTTGAATGACGGTTCTACACTCCACAACATACAATGTGTTTTAGACTTTGAAAATACAGATGAGAGTATCCTCAAAAAGATTACAACAGGAGCTGCAATTGCTGTTGATGGCGAACTGGTAGCCAGCGAAGGTAAAGGACAAAGCAAAGAAATTAAAATTGATCATATCACTATTTTAGGAGAAGCCAAAGCTGACGAATACCCGATACAACCTAAAAAACATAGTTTAGAATTTTTGAGAGAAAATGCCCATTTGAGAATTCGAACGAATACATTTGCTGCCATTATGCGCATGCGTTCTGCACTTTCATTTGCCGTTCACAAATACTTTCAAGAAAATGGTTTCAACTATGTAAATACTCCTATTATTACTGGAAGTGATGCGGAGGGAGCAGGAGAAATGTTTGGAGTCTCTTCTTTAAAAAAGGACGATTTACCTTTAACAGAGGAGGGAACTGTTGATCATAGTAAAGATTTTTTTGGTAAAGAAACCCACCTAACAGTTTCTGGGCAACTAGAAGCTGAAACCTATGCCATGGCTTTGGGAAAGGTGTATACCTTTGGACCTACTTTTAGAGCAGAAAATTCAAATACTTCAAGACACTTAGCTGAATTTTGGATGATCGAGCCAGAGGTAGCATTCAACGATCTTGATGACAATATGGACTTGTCAGAAGACTTTATCAAATACACCTTACAATATGTATTGGACAACTGTGCAGATGATATAGCCTTTTTAGAAAAACGGTTGTTGGAAGAAGAAAAAGGAAAGCCTGCA
>JBMZVD010000015.1:0-34950 GCA_049625305.1 Flavicella sp. | reverse complement strand
GTTGCCTATACTTTCGTGTGTGTAACACATAATCGCTTTTGGATTTTTTTTCGATTCCAACAATCATTTTTTTTAAAAAATCATTGCTTAAAATTGCTTTGACTAGTGTGTATATCGGCTCAATATCTTCATCTAATATTGGACCCGAAGTCAACATCACACGCGCTGAATAATTTTCTGACATAGGCATTTTAAGTCCTTTATCATCAATATAGTACGTGTGATTCTCTGATTGAACACGTAACACTGGAGTACGCTGCTTTACCATTGCTTTAAGTACTCCATCGACTGTAATAAACACTTTAGCCTCTTCTACCAAAGGATTCGTCAAAACACCTTGTTCTAACTCATGTAAATTTATCAATGATTTGCTATCATTTCCAAGTGATTCACGATTTTGTTTCAACAATTTATCAACCATTTCATGCGATAAAAACAGATTATTTCCGTTGGAGAATTCAATTAAAGGCCCCTTGACAATTCTTTTATCATTTCGTAGGGATGCAAACCCATACAAAAATACTACGAGTGCCAACAAGAAAACACTTTTTATGTAAACTATATATCTTTTCATATCGCTGTAACTTTGTTCTATCTTTCGTTCAATGTCGATTCAAATTCACGCTTCACTTCTTCAATTAAGACACCTATATCTCCTGCTCCTAGCATTACAACTACCCTCGTATCGAATTTTTGCAATGCATTAAAAACATCTTTTTTCTGAAGCAAATGTTTGTTATCTATACTTATTTTATCCAACAACCATTTGGAATTCACTCCAGATATTGGTAATTCTCTTGCAGGATATATATCCAACAACAACAAGGCATCAAAACGAGACAAGCTTCGAGCGAAATCGTCTATAAAATCTTTCGTCCTACTAAATAAATGGGGTTGAAAAACAGCCAACACCTCTTCATTAGGATACATTTCTCGAACCGCATCAACTACTGCATCTATCTCAGTTGGATGATGTGCATAATCATCAATCAACACGAAATCCTCTCTTTTTATCTTGTATGAAAAACGTCTTTTAACCCCTTTAAAAGAGGCTAACGCTGCTGCTATCTCTTCCAAAGAAAGTCCATACTGTTCTGCCATTGCAATTGCTGCTAGAGCATTGGATAAGTTATGTCTTCCAGGCAAATGAAACAGTACATTCGACAAATTAGCCTTGGGTGTTTTTACAGAAAACCTGTATGCTCCGTCTTCAATTTTAATATCGTATGCTGTATAATCAGCCTCTTCTTCAATGGCATAAGTCAAGCCCTTTAACGGCAGACCTTTACACACTATCAACTGTTGAGTTACCTTACTTGAAAACTCTTTAAAAGAAGCCTCCAATGCTTCTTTTTCTCCATAGATATCTAAGTGATCTGCATCCATGGAAGTAACACAAGCGACATCTGGAGACAACTGCAGAAAAGAGCGATCAAACTCATCGGCTTCAACGACTGAAATCGCGTCTTCTCCTTCTATGAGGTTTGAATTGTAATTCTCTGTTACGCCACCTAGAAAGGAAGTAGCACCGGTATTACAAACTTTCATAACATGCCCTAAAATAGAAGAAGTTGTGGTTTTCCCATGGGTCCCAGCCACTCCCAAACAAAAAGTGTTTTTTGTGATTTCTCCTAAAACCTGAGCTCTTTTTAATGTCACAAAACCTTGTTCAAAGAAAAAATTCAATTGCTTGTGTTCTTTAGGAACCGCAGGTGTGTATACCACTAAAGTACCTTCGGGATCTTTAAAATCTTGAGGAATCAAATGCAAAGCATCTTCAAAATGAATAGAAGCTCCCACATCACTTAATGAAGAAGTAATGTCAGAAGGTGTTTTATCATATCCAGCCACTTGCTTTCCATTGATAGAAAAGTATTTGGCTATGGCAGACATACCAATACCTCCAATTCCTATAAAATAAACTCTATGTACTTCTTTTAAATCCAAGGTCTCTATTTATTTTTAATCATTTTGTCAATTATATCTACGATGTGATTCGTAGCTCTCGGAAGCCCTAGAGCCTTTATGTTTTTGGCCAATTCGTCCTGTAAATCTAAATCTTTACACAACTTAGCAAACACGGTACTAAAACTATCTAATTCTGATTCTCTTACCAACAACGCAGCTTTCATTTCAACAATCGCCAAGGCATTTTTGGTCTGATGATCTTCCGATACATTAGGAGAAGGTATAAACAGTGTTGGTTTTCCAACTATACACAATTCAGAAATTGAACTCGCTCCCGCCCTACTAATCACAAAATCTGCAGCAGCATAAGCTAAATCCATTTTACCTAAATAAGCGTGTACCTGAACGTTATTTTGACTATTAAAGTGCTTGTAAGCATCTATATATAATTTTCCTGTCTGCCAAATCAATTGTATGTCTAAACTTTTGAACTCACTTAGATTTGCAGCAACTAATTTATTGATACTTCTAGCTCCTAAACTTCCTCCCAATACCAGCAAGGTTTTTTTAGAAGCATCCAATGAAAACTCGTCCAATGCTAACTTCCTTTTAGAATCCACATCCAATAGATCTTCTCGTACTGGGTTTCCCGTTTTTACTAACTTATTTTCAGGGAAAAATCTATGTAGACGGTCGTAAGCAACACAAATTGAATTCACCTTTTTAGAAAGCAACTTATTGGTAATACCTGGATAGGAATTCTGCTCCTGAATGAGTGTAGGTATTTTTTTTAAAGCTGCAACATATAAAATAGGTCCACTAGCAAATCCACCGGTTCCAATGACAATATCTGGCTTAAAACGATTGACTATTCGCAACGAACTCCAAAGACTGCTCAACAGTTTGAACGGAAAAGAAAGATTGTCAATCGTCAGTTTTCTTTGTATTCCTGATATCCAAAGCCCTTTGATTGAATAGCCCGCATTGGGGACCTTTTCCATTTCCATACGATCTTTAGCCCCCACAAAGAGAAAGTTTGCAGATGCGTGCCGTCTTTTTAGTTCGTTAGCAATTGCAATAGCAGGATATATATGGCCTCCGGTTCCTCCACCACTTATCAATATGTTCACTTTTTCCTTGATAACTTCGTCTATTTAAATTTCTTTTTATTGTAACTAATCAATGGTCCTTTGCAAAATAGACAAAGGATCTTCATTTTCATTTTCCAATTGTTCTTCTGTCACTTCATTTGCTGAGGATACACTCAAAATAATCCCCAGTCCAAAACATGTCATCCATATGGAGGTTCCCCCACTGCTAATCAGTGGCAATGTCTGTCCGGTTACTGGCAATAAATTAGTAGCTACTGCCATATTAATCAAAGCTTGAAAAATAATTGGAATACCTATAGCTATAACTAATAGTGTTCCAAAAACAGTTCCTGCTTTTTTGGCCGTCACTAATATGCGCATCAACAACATAAAATAAAAAGTCAAAACACCCAATCCACCAATCAAGCCATACTCTTCTAAAATAATTGCAAATATAAAATCTGATGTAGATTGTGGTAAAAAATTCTTTTGTACACTTTTGCCAGGACCTTTACCCGTAATACCTCCAGTTGCAATAGCGATTTTCGCTTTCTCTACCTGATACCCCTCTTCAGTATCTCCTCCAGAAAAACTCATTATCCTACTTTCCCAAGTATGCACACGATTGGGCATTGCATCGGGAAATGCTTTTGCTATCAATACAAAAAATGAGAGAAATAAAATTCCTACACCTATAATTCTCAGAATGAACTTACCCGGGTATCCACCCAAAAAAGTAAGTACCAACACCATCGTAAAAAGAATAGCCGTAGTAGAAAAATTGGCGGGTAAAATAAAAACCAACATCAAACCTACCGGCAACCACAACTGATACAAACTCAATTTGAAACTGATTGTCTCCTCTTTGTTTTTAGCCAAATATCTTGCGACATATACCATCAAAACAAGACTCGCTAAAGTGGATGTTTGAAAACTAAACCCTACTATTGGCACCCGAATCCATCTACTTGCATTCGCCCCTCCAATGGTGGATCCTTGAGCTAATGTATACATCAATAAGAAAAGAACGAAAGGGTATAGCAACACAGCTCCTCCACTAAAATATCTATAAGGAATCTTATGAACACCAAACATAATTAGAAAGCCCAAAATCAAAAGTACAGCATGCTTGACCAAATGTCCCATTGTAGATCCATTCCCCACAACATACACCAAATTAGTACTAGCGCTGTACACAGGCATAAATGAAAAAATAGCTACAATAGCAATCAAGGCCCATAAGACACGATCTCCACTAAGATGTTTAAAAAAACTATTCACAATTTCACTGTCTAATTATACAATTTCCTATAAAGATCTAACAGCATCTTTAAACTTTCGCCCTCTATCTTCATAACTTTCAAAAAGATCAAAACTCGCACATGCAGGCGATAATAAAACTGTCTCTCCACTTGAAGCAATATTATTGGCCATTCTCACAGCCTCTTCTGCAGACTCTGTCTCTATCAACAAATCAACGACCTCATCAAACACATGAATTAATTTGGAATTATCTACTCCCAAACATACAATAGCCTTGACCTTTTCTCGTACCAAAGGCATCAAATCCATATAATCGTTTCCTTTATCAACCCCACCTACAATCCAAACTGTTGGTGTTTCCATACATTCCAATGCATAAAATGTAGCATTTACATTCGTCGCTTTTGAATCGTTAATAAAATGAACTCCATTCACTTTTACAACAGACTCCAATCGATGCTCTGCCCCCTCAAAATCTTCCAAACTTTCCTTAATCACTTTTTTCCTCGCCTTCATCATCTGTGCCGCCAATGAAGATGCCATTGCATTCTTTGTATTGTGCTTCCCTTTCAATACTGTTTTAGAATTGTCCATAGTAATCACCTCTTTGTTTAATTTCATCTGAATTTTATTTTGTTTAAAAACTGCTCCTACCTCAAGATCATGTGTCAATGAGAAAGGGAGTAGTTTGGATTGTATAGTATTATTTTGTAACCATTCTGTAATGGCAATGTCGTCTGCATCGTAAATCAAAAAATCATCTTCGGTTTGATTTTTAACGATTTGAAATTTTGATTCGATGTAATTTTCGTATTTGTAATCATAGCGATCTAAATGATCTGGACTTATGTTTGTGATGATTGCAATGTGGGGTCTAAACTGTTCTATGCCATCCAATTGAAAACTACTCAACTCAAGCACATAAGAACTATAATTTTGTGTTGCCACCTGCATTGCAAAACTTTGACCTATATTTCCAGCAACGCCACAATGTAAGTTTGCTTTTTTCAACATATGATGCAACAACATCGTTGTTGTTGTTTTTCCATTTGAGCCCGTAATTCCAATCAAAGTAGCCTTTGTAAACCTAGCTGCAAATTCAATTTCAGAAATTACAGAAATACCACGCTCTCTTAATGCAACTACCAAAGGAACTGTATCAGGAATCCCTGGACTTTTCACTACCAAATCTGCATTTAAAATCTGAGACTCTGTATGTATTTCAGATTCAAATGGTATCTGGTACTTCCGCAATACTGAAGCATATTCCTCTTTTACAACACCTCTATCAGACAAAAAAACATCGTAACCTTTTTGTTGCCCAAGTACCGCTGCACCTACACCACTTTCTCCTCCACCAAGTATAACCAAACGCTTCATACCTACCTGAGTTTTAATGTTATTACAGAAATCACTGCCAATAAAATACCAATAATGATAAATCGCGCTACAATTTTACTCTCATGATACCCTAATTTTTGATAGTGATGGTGTAAAGGAGCCATTTTGAATATACGCCTTCCCTCACCAAATTTTCTCTTAGTGTATTTAAAGAAACCTACCTGTAAGATCACAGACAGATTTTCTATTAAAAATATTCCAGCCAAGACAGGGATCAACAATTCTTTTCGTGTTGCCACAGCAATTACCGCTATGATACCACCAATAGTCAAACTACCTGTATCCCCCATAAACACTTGAGCAGGATAGGTATTGTACCATAAAAAACCAACCAACGCACCTGAAAACGCACTGATAAAAACTAACATTTCTCCAGAATAAGGGATGTACATCACATCCAAATAATCTGCAAAGATTATGTTTCCAGACACCCATGCAAAGACTCCCAACGTAGCTACGATAACCACAGAAGTCCCGGCAGCCAAACCATCAATTCCATCAGTAAGATTGGCTCCATTAGAAACAGCTGTTATGATAAAAATTACCACACCAATAAATACAATCCATCCGTATTTATGAGAAGTGTCTCCCAACTTCTCAGTAACAAGTGCATAATCCAGGATATTGTTCTTGAAAAAAGGCACCGTTGTTTTGATCGCTTTGTGCTCTTCTCCAAACAATTTAGGAATACCACTTTCAGTAATACGCTGTACCTGAGATTCCGGCAGTTGGTCTTTCATGGTTACTTGTGGATGAAAATACAGCATAGCACCTACAATCACTCCAAGCCCAACTTGACCCAGCACCTTAAATTTACCCTGAAGCCCTGCTTTGTCTTTTTTAAAAACCTTTATATAATCGTCTAAAAAACCAATTACCCCCATCCATAGCGTGGTAATAATCAATATCAAAACATACACATTGTGCAACTTCGCAACCAAGAAAACAGGTAAAAGTGTAGCAGTTATAATAATCACACCTCCCATGGTAGGAGTTCCTGCTTTTTGAATTTGCCCAGACAAACCTAAATCTCTTACAGACTCACCTATTTGTTGTTTTTGCAAAAACAAAATAACACGTTTCCCATATATCGTAGAAAACAACAAAGCAAAGATGAATGCTAATGCAGAACGGAAAGTTATAAAACCGAACAACCCTGCTCCAGGGAACTGAAAATTAGCATCTAAGTACTCAAAAACATAATACAACATGTTACTTCTATTTATTTAATTCTTTCAACACTTCTGCAATTACTTCTTTATCGTCAAAATGAATTTTAACCCCTTTGATATCTTGGTAATTTTCATGCCCCTTTCCAGCAACCAAAACAATATCTCCTTGGTTCGCAAATCTTAATGCTGTTTTGATCGCTTGCCTTCTGTCTACTATTGACAATACTTTGTACTGATTCTCTTCTTGAACTCCCTGTTCGATTTGAAGTAAAACCTCATTAGGATCTTCAAAACGGGGGTTATCAGAGGTGAAAACCACTTGATCACTCATCACTGACGCTATATTACCCATTTTAGAACGCTTGTCATTGTCTCTATCTCCACCACAACCCATGACAGTTATCAAAGATTCTTTTCCAGAACGGATTTCTGAGATTGTTTCCAATACATTTTGTAAAGCATCAGGTGTATGTGCATAGTCTACAATCGTAATAATACCTTTGCTAGATTGTCGGTATTCAAATCGACCATCAACACTTTGCAAAGAACTCAACTCTGTCAAGAGATGTTCTTGACTGAAACCTAATTCTTTTGCCACAGCGTACACAGATAATAAGTTATACGCATTAAATCCACCTATCAATCGCACCCACACTTCATAAGTATCGAGTTGCATCAGCATTCCTGAAAAATTCTTTTCTACTACTTTGGCAGTATAATCAGCCATAGACTTTAAAGCATAGGTCTTCTTTTGAGCCTTTGTATTTTGTAGTAATATCTTTCCATTTCTATCATCTACATTTGCCAATGCAAATGCATCTTTTGACAACGTGTCAAAAAATTGTTTTTTAACATCTCTGTAAGCAGCAAAAGTCTTATGATAATCTAAGTGATCGTGACTCAAATTGGTAAAAACTCCACCATCGAAACACAAGCCCTCTGTCCGGGATTGATGTATTCCATGAGAACTGACCTCCATAAAACAATGAGTCACCCCTTCATCGACCATTTTAGCCAAATATGCATTGATCGCAAGAGAATCTGGAGTGGTATGAGTTGCAGGATACTGAACATTACTCACCATAACCTTAACAGTTGACAACAAGCCGGTCTTGTATCCACCTTTTTCAAACAAGGCATACAACAGAGAAGCAACTGTTGTTTTTCCATTGGTACCCGTTACACCGACCAACTTTAATTTAGAAGAAGGGTTGTCATAATAATTGGAAGCAATAACAGCCAAAGCAATATTTGAATCTTTAACCTGTACATAGTGTACCTCAGAGTTTATTTCAGATGGCAAATCTTCACACACTACAACTGTAGCCCCTAAAGAAATTGCTTTATCAATAAAAAGGTGACCGTCTGACAAAACCCCTTTTTGAGCTACAAACAACACACCATCTTCAACCTTTCTCGAATCAAACACAATAGAAGAGACTGTATCTACAGAAGCCCCTAAACGCTTTGTAACCAATACATCTTGTAGCAATGTATCCAATACCTTCATCTAACTTAATTTTAATATTATTTTTTGACCTTTCACAAGCTTCTGCCCCCTTCTTAACGACTGTGTCTTCACAGTACCAACTCCCGTAAAAACAACCTTCAAACCTAAATTTTCTAAAAGAGAAATCGCATCCATACCCACCATACCTCGCACATCAGGAATAGTCTTAAGCTCTTTTTTTGAAGTTTTATAAAAAGCATCATACGCTAAATCCAATGCCTCAATACTAGGAACTGCATTCTGAACCTCTTTATGCACAGGTGCTGAAGCATACATTTTTCGTGCTATTTTTTTAAACACAGGAGCTGCAACTGTAGCTCCATAATACCCTTTACTTTTATTCGGGTTATGCACCACTACTATACAAGAGTACAAAGGATTTTGAGCTGGAAAAAAACCCGCAAAAGAAGCTACATAATGCTTGTTCGAATAATACCCTCCTTGCAATTCTCCATCAGCATTTTTTGTTACGGGTATGTATTTTTTTGCGGTACCAGTTTTACCAGCCATCGAAAAATGCTCGCTATAAATATTGTCTGCTGTACCTTTTTCTACAACATTCTCCAAAACCTTTCGCAACTTAGCTAAGGTTTCATCCGATGCTATTTTGGGATTTAAAACTTCCTTCTCGAACACTTTTTCAATCTTTCCCCCCGAACGAAAAGCACTGACAAACCTTGGTTTGACCATCTCTCCATCGTTTGCAATTGCATTGTAAAAAGTTAGAATCTGTAGCGGTGTCAGAGAAACACCATACCCCCAAGCCATCCACTCTAAAGAGATACCATTCCAACGGCTTTTATTTTTAGGCGAAGGAATATAAGGAACACCTTCTCCCTTTATTTCGACACCTAATTTAGACCCCAAACCTATTGCATTGATGGCATCCACAAACTTCTGTGGATTATCTTTGTAATGCTTTTGAATCAATTTTACAATCCCCACATTAGAAGAAACCTCTAATGCTCTAGCAGCAGAAATTTTACCATACCCTCCTTTGTGCGAATCCTCTACTTTTTTCCTGTGCACGTACATTTTACCTTTCCCAGTATCTACAACTGTACCGGTATCAATCACTTTATCTTCAAGTGCCACCAATAAACTCGCAATTTTAAAAGTAGATCCCGGTTCATGAGATTCCCAGACCGCATAATTTCTTTTTTCAAAGTACTTTCCCTTTGAAGTTCGCGCTAAATTGGAAATTGCCTTAATTGCACCTGTTTTCGTCTCCATCACTATTACAGAACCATGGTCAGCTTCAAAGTACTCTAACTGTTCCAACAAAGCGTGGTGTGCAATATCCTGAACATTTACGTCTATCGTAGTAATAATGTCGCAACCATCCTTTGGCTCCACCTCATTGTTATCATTGATCGGCTTCCATTGATTTTTAGCTATCTTTTGCTTCATTCTCCAGCCGACACTTCCTTTCAAATATTTTGAGTAAGCCCCTTCAATTCCTACACCTCCTCTATAGTCAGAATAACCAATCGTTCTCTCAGCAATCTTACCTATAGGGTGCGCCCTAACTGTTCGTTGCTCTGTAATAAAACCACCTTTATAGACCCCAAGATTAAAAATTGGAAAACTCTTTATCTTCAAGTAATCCATGTAACCTAGATCTTTAGCAATCAATAAATATCGGTTGTTAATCTTTCGAGCATGTCTCAATTTACTTTTATACTCAGCTACTGACTTTCCAAACATCTCAGCCAAAGCAACAGACAAAGCATGAACATTTTTCTCAAACACATCACCAGAAACCGTCACAACATCCATTCGTATGTCGTACCTAGACATTGAAGTTGCTAGCAGATTCCCTTTCTCAGAAACCACATTACCTCGATTATAAAAAATAGTATCTTTTCGAACGGTTCGTTGCTCTGAAATCCCTCTATACTTCTCGCCTTCAACATATTGAATACGAAAAATCTTAAAGAAAATAACAAATAAAAAAACAGTCATCAAAACAACAACAACAGAGAGTCGATTCAATATGTCTTTCTTACTTGTACTCAATTTTTTATTTTTTAGTAGTTACTTTAATTTCAATCGGGGGTGTTTTAGAGCTCCCCAAACCTCTTTCTTTTAATGCCTCTCTCACCGAAGACTCCATTTTCATCCGGGTTAATTTAGTTCCAGAATCTATATAAAGAGCTTTCAGTTTCTTGACCTCGGAATTCAACCTAGCGATTTCAATCACCTTCCAATCTGCTTTATGAGAACTAGATATCATAAACAGCAACAAGAGGACGACGTAAATAATAATTCGCCAATTTTTAATCGCATGCTCGTTGACTAGAAAACCACCTTTTAATAGATCGTAACCTTTCATCTTCTATTGCTTCTTATTATTCAACTTAGCCACCCTCAATTTGGCAGACCTAGCCCTATTATTTTCTTTTATCTCTTCTTTAGTTGGAAGTATCAACTTTCCCACATTCTTTAAAGGGACATTTGTATTTCCATAAAAATCCTTTTCAGGCTCACCTTCAAACAAACCATTTTTAATAAAACGCTTTACCAACCTATCCTCCAAAGAATGATAAGATATCACACTCAACCTACCACGTTCGCTCAATATCTCTGGAACCTGCATCAAAAAATCTTTCAACACTTCCAACTCCTGATTCACCTCTATACGAATAGCCTGAAAAATTTGAGCCAAAATCTTATGCTCTTTAGCTTTTGGTAAAAAACGCTGCAACACCTCTTTCAAACGAAAGCTTGTAACTATTTTCTCTTCTTCACGAGCCTCTACTATGACAGACGCCATTGCACGCGCGTTACGCAACTCCCCATACTGGAAAAGCAAATTACTCAGCTCCTCTTCCTCATAAGTATTCACAACAACATATGCAGATAACTCATCCACCTGATTCATTCTCATATCCAACTCAGCATCAAAACGAGTCGAAAACCCTCTATCCGCTTCATTGAACTGATGTGAAGAAACCCCGAGATCCCCTAAAACACCATCTACTTTTTTAACCCCATAGAAGCGTAAGAATCGGGATATATTTCTAAAATTCTCTTCAATCAACACAAACCTCTCATCATCAATACTATTTTGAACCGCATCGGGATCTTGATCAAATGCAAACAAACGCCCCTCTGGACCCAACCTACTTAAAATTTCACGAGAATGCCCCCCACCCCCGAAAGTAACATCGACATAAACTCCATCAGCTACAATATCTAACGCATCTACACTCTCCTTGAGAAGAACTGGATTATGATACCCCTCCATACTCATTATTATTTAAAGTTCCCATAACTTCCTCTGCAAGTTCTGCAAAATCACCAGCACCCTCACCTATTGCTTCTTCGTATTTATCCTTATCCCAAATCTCAATAATGGTAACAGCCGATGACATTACCACTTCTTTAGTAATACCTGAAAAAGCCAATAAATCTTTTGGGATCAATAACCTTCCAGAAGCATCCAACTCAACCTTTTTTACACCTGCTGTAAAACTCCTAATGAAGTCGTTGTTCTTTTTAACAAAACGATTCAAGGTCTTCATCTGACCCATCACCGCATTCCATTCAGCAATTGGATACAACTCCAAACAAGGCTGAAACACAGAACGCTTCAACACAAAACCATCGAACAATACAGGCTCCAACTGCTTCTTTAGAGCTGATGAAATAAGCATTCTACCTTTGGCATCAGCTTTACATTCGTATGTTCCAATAATATTGTCCACTTGACACTTTTAATGTTGAATTGGTCAAAAATAATAAAATTATACCACTATTTACCACATTTACCCACATTGTTAATAAGTATTCCCCCCAAGTACCACCGTTACTTAAGTAGTGGTATTAGGGTTGTTAAAAACTTCACATTAAAAAAATATAAGGAATTCAGGAAAGGTGTATTTTTACAAAAAAAAGAGTACATTTGTCAATTGAAAAAAGATTTTAAATGATCGACAATATTATTACCGAAGGAGAATTCAAATACAAAGAAGCAGGCGAAGGTAAAGCCATAATTCTTTTACATGGTTTGATGGGAACCGCAAGTATGTTTGATGAGATACTTGAATATTTTGCTAGTAAAAATTACAGAGTTTTAGTACCTGAGTTACCTATATATAGCTTACCGATGCTAAAGACAAATGTGAAGCATTTTTCTTTATTCATCAAAAGATTTATAGAGCATAAGAATTTAGATAGTGTAACACTTATAGGAAACTCTTTGGGAGGGCATATTGCTCTGTACCTGACAAAACACTATCCTGAATTGGTTGAAAACCTTGTGTTAACTGGTAGTTCTGGACTTTACGAGAACGCGATGGGTGATAGCTATCCAAAAAGAGGTGATAGAGATTACATCACAAAAAAGACACAATCTGTATTTTACGATCCATCTAATGCGACTGAAGAGATGATTGATGATTTGTTCAGAGTCGTAAATGACAGAGGAAGTGTTTTGAGAATTCTTTCACTTGCAAAAAGTGCGATACGACACAACATGGCTAACGATCTTCCAAATATGAAACATAAAACATGTTTGGTTTGGGGAAAACAAGATAACGTTACACCTCCAGAGGTAGCAGTTGACTTTGAAAAACTAATGCCAAATTCTGAATTATTTTGGATTGATAAATGCGGTCATGCTCCTATGACTGAGCATCCTAAAACCTTCAACAAAATTGTTCATGATTGGTTTATAAAAAACAATATATAACATCAAAAAATCCAATTTTTACCTAAAGAATTGGATTTTATTTTTTTTGTTTTTATGAAAATAAAAAAAGCTGTTTTTGAAGTAAGCAATAGCGACGTGGCAAAGTGTCCTAAAGAGCGCATACCTGAATATGCTTTCATAGGAAGATCTAATGTGGGAAAATCATCGTTGATCAACATGTTGACCAACAACCATAAACTAGCAAAAACATCTGGTAGACCAGGAAAAACCCAATTGATAAATCATTTTAAAATAAATGACAACTGGTTTTTGGTTGACTTACCTGGATATGGATATGCAAGAGTATCCAAAAAAACAAAAAGAACGTTTCAATCTTTTATAAAGAAATACTTCTTACAAAGAGAACAATTGATTTGTTCTTTTGTGTTGATAGACTCTCGACACGAGCCACAAAAAATAGACATGGAGTTTATGCAGTTTCTCGGTGAAAGTCAAATCCCATTCTGTATCATATTTACGAAATCAGATAAGCTGTCTCCAAAAGTACTTGAGAAAAACATCGGTATTTACAAAGAAAAGCTGCTTGCTGATTCTTGGGAAATTTTTCCAGATTATTTTGTGACCTCATCTACTTCTAGAGATGGAAAAGAGGAGGTTTTGGAATTCATCCAAAAAGTAAACGACAACTTAAACCAAGATTGATACCTTATTTATAAACGACCTATTTTGAAGTCTACTGCAAATAATATCGACATACTTTTTGAAGACAACCATATCATAATAATTAACAAAAGATCTGGAGATTTAGTTCAAGGAGACAAAACAGGGGACGCACCACTGAGTGATATCCTCAAAGAGTATCTTAAAATCAAATACAACAAACCCGGAAATGTTTACCTCGGAGTTGTACACCGACTAGACAGACCCACAACTGGTATTGTAATTTTTGCTAAGACATCGAAAGCTTTGGAACGTCTCAATAAAATGCTACGCAACAAAGAAATCGATAAAACATATTGGGCAGTTGTTAAAAACAAACCCACTAAAAGAAAGGAAACACTTATAAATTACTTGAGAAAAAACCCTAAAAACAACAAAGCTACTGTTTTTAACAAAGAAACAAAAGACAGCAAAAAAGCAGTATTGCACTACAAAATATTGAGCTCTTTAACCAACTATCACCTATTAGAAATTGATTTAGAAACCGGGAGACACCATCAAATCAGAGCTCAACTTTCACACATAAAATGCCCTATAAAAGGGGATTTAAAATATGGATTTCCACGCTCAAACAAAGATGCAGGAATTCACTTACACGCTAAAAAAATTCAATTTATACACCCTGTTTCTAAAGAGCTTTTAAAAATCGAAGCTCCTACTCCAAAAGACCCTATTTGGGACGCTTGTAATTAAACTAAAAACTGAAACAATTCAGGACTGTCATTTAAATATTTCCCCAAAAAACCTTTGGCCTTCATTCTTTCGAGCAAGGGGTGAAAGTCATTTTTGGATTTCAATTCAATACCAACAACAGCAGGACCATTTTCTCTACTCGTCTTTTTTGTATATTCAAAATAAGCAATATCGTCACTAGGACCTAAAACATCCACTACAAACTCCTTGAGCGCACCAGCACGTTGCGGGAACTGAATGATAAAATAATGTTTGAGCCCTTCGTATAACATGGAGCGTTCTTTCATCTCCTCCATTCTAGTGATATCATTATTCCCCCCACTTACAATACAGACCACATTTTTTCCTTTGATATCTTCTTTGTACGTGTCTAGTGCTGCTATAGACAAAGCACCTGCAGGTTCGACTACCAATGCATTTTCATTGTACAACCTTAACAAAGTGGAACATACAGCACCCTCAGAAACTGTGTTTACATCAGCCAACAATGCCTTACATATTTTGAAAGTCATATTTCCCATACGCTTTACTGCAGCACCATCAATAAACTTCTCAATTTTTGTCAAACTCGTGTTTTTTCCAAGCTTTATAGAATTGGTTAAAGAAGGAGCACCTGAAGGTTCAACTCCAATAATCTTAGTATCAGGACTCAATACCTTAAAAACACTTGTAACTCCAGCAGCCAAACCACCTCCACCGACAGGCAAAAACAAATAATCAATTGGAGCATCTGCTTGCTCTAAAATTTCCAATGCAACAGTTCCTTGTCCAGCCATAACATCTGGATTGTCAAATGGATGCACAAAGGTTGCTGCATGCGCTTCACAAAACTCAGAAGCCGCATCAAAACTTTCATCATACGTATCTCCCACCAATACAACCTCGATAAAACTTTCCCCAAACCTACGAACTTGACTAATCTTTTGCTGTGGTGTCGTAGTAGGCATAAAAACCGTACCATTAACCTTCAAACGTTGACATGCCATCGCTACTCCTTGCGCATGGTTTCCAGCACTAGCACATACAACACCTTTTTTCAAAGCATCTGAAGATAAATTTTGAATGCAATTATAAGCGCCACGGATCTTATAAGAGCGAACCGTCTGTAAGTCTTCACGCTTGAACATTATGTTAGCAGCGTAACGTTCCGAATAATTTGGCATTGGATCGAGAGATGTTTTGGACACCACTGATTTGATAGCCGCTTGGGCTTTTACTATTTTATCTAAACGTATCATGTTTGTTATGCAATAAAAAAACTTTGAATCAGACTTCAAAGATAGTATATCTATTGTTTAGAAAGCAAGAAACACAAAAAAGCCTGGCAATAGCCAGGCTTTTTAAAAAATAATAAGCTGTATTCTTAAAATACGATTTTCTTCATCGCAGTCATAGACTCTCTCAAATACTCACCGATTTCCTCAACACCGTGTTCACGGATTGCAGCGTTTACTTCGATCAATTCTTTGTTGTCTACTCCAGTTGAACCGTCGTTAAAAGGACGCCCTATCAAGTTGCTCGGAGCATTTTTAACATACTCTTCAATCAATGGTTTAGCAGCATGATCAAATAAGTAACATCCGTACTCAGCAGTATCTGAAATTACACTGTTCATTTCGTACAATTTCTTTCTTGCAATTGTATTTGCAATCAATGGCGTTTCGTGTAAAGACTCATAGTATGCTGATTCATCAATTACTCCTGAATCCGTCATAGCTTCAAAAGCCAATTCTACTCCTGCTTTTACCATAGCAACCATCAATACTCCATTGTCGAAGTATTCTTGCTCAGAAATCTCTACATCACCTGCAGGTGTTTTTTCAAAATTAGTCTCAGCAGTTGCAGCTCTCCATGTCAATAAGTTAACATCGTCATTTGCCCAGTCTTCCATCATTGTTTTTGAGAAGTGACCAGAAATAATGTCATCCATGTGCTTTTGGAACAATGGGCGCATCAAATCTTTCAATTCTTCAGAAACTTTAAAAGCCTCTATTTTTGCCGGATTCGACAAACGATCCATCATGTTTGTAATACCACCGTATTTCAATGCTTCAGTAATGGTTTCCCATCCGTACTGAATTAACTTAGAAGCATAGCCTGCATCAACCCCCTCAGCAACCATCTTGTCAAAACACAAAATAGAACCGGTTTGCAACAAACCACATAGAATTGTTTGCTCTCCCATTAAATCAGACTTCACCTCAGCTACAAATGAAGAACGCAATACACCTGCGGTATGTCCTCCTGTTCCAACAGCATATGCTTTAGCATAGTCCCATCCTTTTCCTTCTGGATCATTTTCAGGGTGTACTGCAATCAATGTAGGAACACCGAAACCTCTTTTAAACTCTTCTCTCACCTCAGAACCTGGAGACTTTGGAGCCACCATAATTACTGTGATATCTTCACGAATTTGCATTCCTTCCTCCACGATGTTGAAACCGTGAGAATACGACAACGTTGCTCCTTTTTTCATCAAAGGCATTACAGCAGTTACAACAGCAGTATGCTGTTTGTCTGGTGTTAAATTGATCAACAAATCTGCCGTAGGAATCATTTCTTCATACGTTCCAACAGCAAAACCATTTTCAGTCGCATTCAAGAAAGACTGTCTTTTTTCAGCAATTGCTGCTGGTCTCAATGTGTAAGAAACATCCAATCCTGAATCTTTCATATTCAACCCCTGGTTCAATCCCTGAGCTCCACATCCGATAATAACTATTTTTTTCCCTTTCAATGCTTCTACACCTCCGTCGAATTCAGATCTGTCCATGAATTCACATTGTCCCAATTGCTCCAATTGTTCACGCAATGAAAGTGTGTTAAAATAATTTGCCATTTTTTCTATTGTTTATTGATTTTTATTTTGTGTAATAGTTTCATTTCCAACACCCAAAGGCGCAATCCCATGAACTTATATTTTGTTTAAAATTTTAAATTTTAAGTTGTCAAAAATATGAAAACCTTTTTTTATTTCCCGAAAAACAGGAGATGATTATTGTGAATAATTAGAACATTCTAACAAACAATTAACAATGTCGAGTGCTAAAATTGATGTTTATTGAAAAATCATCAAAATAAGGAAAAACACCAACTTAGCGAACCTCTAATCAAACACTTAAACCAGGGTTATTTTATTCAAACAAACGTATTTTCTCTTGCATCAAGCAAAACTTGATTACTTAAAATTCTTTAGCTGCTCAGAGATTTTCATTTCCGTTTTTGAAACCGATATTCTTCCTGTTCTGACAAACTGCATGATACCGTAAGGCAACAATTCGTTATATAAAGCTTCTGTTTCATGCCTAAAGCCTGTCTTTTCAATGACAAAATAATCTGGATTTACTGTTACGATTGAAGCATGACTATTTTTGATACAATTTTGTATTTCACGCTTCTCAAACAATAGGTTTGATGCTATTTTGTACAAAGCAGTTTCATGGTAAATAATTTCATCATCTGTATGGTAGTACGCTTTTATAACTTCAATTTGTTTTTCAATTTGCCCTACCAGTTTCTTTACAGCCACTTCTGTCATATTAGCTACAATTGTAAAACGACTCACGTTTTCAATTTCAGAACCCGAAACGTTTAAACTTTCTATATTGATATGACGCTTCAAGAAAATCGTCGCTATTCTATTTAATAATCCTGGATTGTTTTCTGTGTATACAGAAATCGTATAGGTTTGTTTTTCCATTTTCATTTATTTTAATCTTACATCAGCTACACTTGCACCTGTGGGTACCATTGGGAATACATTGTCTTCCTTTTCAATCATTACCTCCAAGAAATAAGATTCTTTTGAAGCAATCATTTCCTTAACTGCTCCCGCCAAATCTTCTCTTTTTACCACTTTAGTAGCCTTGATGTCGTAAGCTTCAGCCAATTTGATAAAATCTGGATTTACCATATGTGTGGAGGCATAGCGTTTGTCAAAAAACAATTGTTGCCATTGACGTACCATACCTAAAAATTCATTATTTAAAACTACAATCTTAACAGCAGCTTGAGTCTGCAATATCGTTCCGAGTTCTTGACAGGTCATTTGATACCCTCCATCACCAATGTATGCAACTACTTCACGATTTGGGGCACCCATTTTTGCTCCAATAGCTGCAGGTAAAGCAAATCCCATCGTACCTAAACCACCAGAAGTTACATTACTTCTCGACTTTATAAAATTCGCATAACGTACAGCAAACATTTGGTGTTGTCCTACATCCGATACAATTACAGCATCTCCATTGGTTTCTTTGTTTACTTGGTTGATCACCTCACCCATCGTCAAACCTTCTTTGGTTGGATTCAATTGCGGGTCGATGACTGCCTCAAACTCTTCCTTGTCAAAGGCTTTAAATTCATCATGCCAAGCTTCGTGATTATTCGATTTTAAGTGAGGTAAAAGCATGGCTAGGGACTCTTTAGCATCTCCCAAAACTGCCACATCTGATTTTACGTTTTTATCAACCTCAGCTGGATCAATTTCAAAATGAACAATTTTAGCTTGTTTGGCATATCTTGATAAATCACCCGTTACACGATCGTCAAATCGCATCCCAATAGCTATCAAAACATCACATTCATTGGTCAGTTTGTTAGGACCGTAATGACCGTGCATTCCCACCATTCCTACATTTAAAGGATGGTCTGTTGCCAAAGCTGACAAACCGAGTACAGTCCATGCAGCAGGAATTCCAGATTTCTCAACAACAGCTTTAAATTCAGCCTCTGCTTCCCCAAGAATTACTCCTTGACCAAAAACAATGAAAGGTTTTTTCGCTCCATTTATTAATTCAGCTGCTTTTGCAACTTGTTCTTCAGAAACACTTGGTGAAGGTGTATAGCTTCGTACTCCTTTGCATTTTTCGTAAGAGTAATCCAACATCCCCAATTGAGCGTCTTTCGTAATATCGATCAAAACGGGACCTGGTCTTCCGGACTTCGCTATGTAGAATGCCTTTGCTATTGCACCTGGTATATCTTCTGACTTTGTCACCTGTATGTTCCATTTTGTAACAGGAGCTGAAATACTGATGACATCCGTCTCCTGAAATGCATCTGTCCCAAGTAAATGAGAAGCAACTTGCCCTGTAATACAAACCAACGGAGTTGAATCTATCTGAGCGTCTGCGATTCCAGTAACTAAATTTGTAGCTCCTGGCCCTGAAGTTGCCAAACAAACACCGACTTTACCCGTTACTCTTGCAAAACCTTGTGCAGCGTGAATCGCCCCTTGTTCGTGACGTGTCAAAACATGTTGTAGTTGTTCTTGGTATTTATACAACTCATCGTATATCGGCATAATAGCCCCTCCTGGATACCCATAAGCCAAGTTAGCACCTTCCTCTAAGAGTGCTTTAACAACAGCTTCTGAACCAGAAATTCTTTCGGTTTTTTTATTATTTGTTTCCATGTACATGTAAACTTTAAGTTCAAAAGAAAACTTCGTCCTTTTGTAGTTTGTTTATAGTTTAGAATTTATCCGTCACACATCCTTCAGATGCGGTAGCTACCGTATTAGCATACTTGTATAAAATTCCTCTTTTGTGTTTTGGCTCAGGAGCGACCCATGCTTCCTTTCTTTTAGCTAACTCTTCATCAGAAAGCAATACATTGATAGAATTGTCCTCAGCACTTATTCGGATTATATCACCTGTTTTGATCAATCCAATCGTTCCTCCTGTTTGAGCCTCAGGTGTTATGTGTCCAACAACGAATCCATGAGTTCCACCAGAAAAACGTCCATCTGTTATCAAAGCAACAGACTTACCAAGTCCAGCCCCCATAATCATTGAAGTAGGCTTTAACATTTCTGGCATCCCTGGTCCTCCTCTTGGACCTACATAACGAATTACGACCACATCTCCTTTTTCAACTTCTCCATTTCCAATTCCAGTATTTGCAGCTTGTTCTCCATCGTACACCACTGCCTTTCCTTCGAAAAACAAACCTTCGTTTCCAGAAATTTTTGCAACAGCTCCTTCCTTAGCTAGGTTTCCATATAAAATTTGCAAATTACCTGATGATTTTAACGCTTGTTCTTTTGGGAAAATAACATCCTGATCGTCTTCAAAAGCAATAGGAGTAACATCTGCTAAATTTTCTGCCAATGTTTTTCCAGTTACAGTCATACAGTCACCGTGTAGATAGCCACTGTCTAATAAATATTTCATCACAGCTGGAGTACCTCCTACACCGTGAACATCTTCCATTAAGTATTTTCCTGAAGGTTTTAAATCCGCAATCAATGGTGTTCTATCACTTACCGCTTGAAAATCTTCTAAGGTAAACTCAATACCAGCTGCATGCGCAATCGCTAAAAAGTGTAATACAGCATTGGTAGAACCTCCCAAGGCATTTACAATAGCTACTGCATTTTCTATCGACTTTTTAGTAATGATATCCAAAGGCTTTAAATCCAATTCAAGCAAGTTTTTAATTGCCAAAGCAGTACGCTCACTTTCTGACAATTTATTTGGATTTTCAGCAGGAATGGATGAGTTGTACGGAAGCGCAAACCCCATTGCCTCAATAGCTGAAGCCATGGTATTGGCAGTATACATACCTCCACAAGCTCCTGCTCCTGGAATCGCTCTTTTGATTACCTCTCTGTATTCTTTTTCATCGATTTCTCCAGCAACTTTCTGTCCCAAAGCTTCAAAAGCAGAAACGATATTCAACTTTCGACCTTTGTATTTACCAGAGGCAATCGTTCCTCCATACATCATGATCGAAGGTCTGTTGACTCGTAGCATTGCTATTATAGCCCCTGGCATATTTTTATCACAACCTACTACAGGAACCATTGCATCATAACTTTGTGCGTTCATTACAGTCTCCATTGAATCTGCAATAATATCTCTTGACGTCAAAGAGTAGTTCATCCCTGAAGTACCCATAGATATCCCATCACTCACACCAATAGTATTAAAGACCAACCCGACCTGTCCTGATTTGTTCGCTTCTTTCTTTATTTCTGCTGCCAAATTGTTCAAGTGCATGTTACATGGATTTCCATCATAACCAGTACTTGCAATACCCACCTGCGGTTTGTTCATGTCCTCATCAGTCAATCCGACGGCATACAACATCGCTTGTGATGCTGGTTGGGATTCGTCCTGAGTCAATCTACTACTGTGTTTGTTTAATGCCATTTTATGTTTTTTTTAATACGCTATCGAAGAATTCATATCTTCAATTTTTTATTTCAAAAGCAAATATAATGTATCATCTATTCATACAAATAAATAATTGAATAAATCTCTACACTATCCAATCATTAAAAAACAAGTGTTAAGTACTGATTAACAGCGACTTACGACCTCTTTTTTACAATGATAAAGAATAAAAAAGAAAAACTACTTTATTTGTCCTGTAAAAAGAGGTTTAAAACAGTAATTTGACCATAAGCTTATGGTACCAAAGGAAACCAAACCCCTACTAACTACATGAAAAAACAAATTAAAATAACATATAGATTCTTTTTCATAAATTTAAATCTCTGATTCAGAACTGAACAAAACTCATGAAAAAACACTTAAAACATTACTTAATTTTACTTGTTCCGATCATTTGTGCATTTTCAATGAAAGTCAATGGAGTTTTGACGTTTACAGCATTATTTACCTTCACCATTGCCGTACCTTTGTTAGAACTATTCACAACACCGTACCTAATTGGATCTGACAGAAAAAAAGCATTAAAAGAAAAAAGAAAATTCAGCTATAACATTTTATTAATTTTAGGATGTTCAACACATTATTTGTTGTTGTTTTATTTTTTTAACAATATTTCAGAAACAACATTTTTGAGTATTGAGTATTTTGGTAAAATTAGTTCAATGGGGTTATGCTGTGGTATATTAGGAATCAATATAGGCCACGAAATGGGACATCGCAACCATAAATTTTATCAACTTCTGGGTGAAATGTCACTTTTGACATCTTTGTACTGTCATTATTTACCCTATCACAATGAAGTACATCATTATTTATTTGCAACCGACAAAGACCCTGGTACTGCACGTAAAAACGAGTCAGTTTATACATTTTGGCTACGCACACAACTATCTTATATTAAGTTGTCGATAGCCTCAGAAATCAATCAAATGAAACGTCTAGAGAAAGCTAAATTCAGTCTTTCAAACCGTATGGTTATCTATACAATATACTATCTTTTAGCACTCTCTTTTATTTGGATAAAATTTGGATATTCTACACTTATTGCATTTGTAATTTCCGCTGTATTTGGGATACTTCTTACTGAGACATTTAATTATGTATCACATTACGGTTTGCAAAGAGAAACCGTAAATAATATACCCGAAAGAGCAACTGTAAAACACTCTTGGAACGCAAACTACCCCATCAGTCTGTTGTTACTTTTAAGCAGGCCAAGACATTCTGACCATCACAAGAACAGTAGCAAAAGTTACCATTTATTACTTTCATTAGAAAACAGTCGAACACTTCCTACGGGATTCCTAGGTATGATGATGTGCGCCTTAATTCCTCCTCTTTGGAGACGTATAATGCACAAACGACTCTAAATACGCTTTTATTTTTTCTCAAAATCGATAGCGTACAATTGCAAACCTGAGGCAGGTGCCAATTCTTTTAACGTTTCTGAGGATGGATTATTCAAGGTGTCTTTTAGATAAGACAGATTCACGATTCCTGCCCCTAGCTGATACAGAATCCCCATCATTAAACGTACTTGATACCGCATAAATCCGTTTCCTTTTACACGAAAAATATAACTGTTTTTTGGAAAAAAATTGGCCGTATAAATAGTATTCGGAACAACCTCACTAAGGAATATTTCTCTGATAAAATTTGTGTTTTCTGAAGGTTTATATGCATAGCGTTTAAAATTGTGCTCTCCTTCAAAAATCCTAGCTCCTTTTTGCATTAAAGCGATGTCGAGTTGCTCTTTATACCCTTGCATAAAGGGAGCACAGAAAGGATGAATTTTTTCTCCACTAGAAAATAAATACAGGTATTCTTTTTGTTTAGAGTCTTGTAGAATGTTAAAGCTAGAACTAACTTGTTCTATACTTAAAATACGAAGATCGCTAGGCAGACTAAAGTTCAATTGACTTTGCAAAACATCGCTATCCATCGGCTCTTTCAAAAAAAGCTCAAAAGCAGCTTCGTGTGCAGAAACCATCATGTCCGTTCTACTAGCAGCAAGCACCTTGTAATCATCGTGTTGTAAAACAAAACTCAAAGTTTTCTCTATCATTAGTTGGACTGTTTTTACTTTAGGTTGTCTTTGCCATCCATGATAACGAAACCCCAAGTACTGAAAACGAACCAAATAGTAATATTTTTTAAACTGCATCTCTCATCATACAAATACATTAAAACAATAGAATATTAGTCGAGTTGTCTCATTTTCCGTTTGATAACCTCTTCAACAGGAATTCCCTCAATATTAGACTCTAACCACGAGATAATATCCAGATACAAAAAGGCTCTTTTTTCATATGGGTGGTTTTCAAACTCTTTCAATTCCTTATGTAAGTTTCTAAAAGCATCTTTTAATTCGTGAGGATATAAAGATGTAAGATTCCTCAAGAATTTTATCATTTTCCTTTGCACTTCATACAAATTGTCCATTTTTAACAGAAACTTATATGTGGACTTAATCAACTCATCTATGTTTTGATCTTTACCAGACTCGTAATGCGCCACCAAATCGAGTACACGACTGTAACAGAGAAGGTCTTCACGCATTTTTAAATCTTTATTATCTTTTATTTTTGAAAGATACAATATACAATTAGTGTAGTCTCCAGCTCCAAAATACATACAGGCTATCTTGTAATAAAACAACATCACATGGTGTGCGTCAATTTTTTTACCAAAACCTTTCAATTGATTGAGTACTTCAGGAACAAACTCAGTTCCTTTTACAAACTCACCTTCCAAATAATAAAGATTAATCTTATGTTGGTACAAATATAAATTCGATAAAAGTTGGGTGTTTTCATTTATAAAAAACCGTTGGTACTCTATAGAGTCTTCAAGAGCGATCAATGTTTCATTGAACTTATAGGTCTGCTGTAAGTAAAATAAAGATTCCAAAGAGTAGTTGACCGCTTTCAAATAAAAGACAGGGTGCAACTGTTTCATATCTGAATATTCGTCGAAAAGAGCTACTAATTTTTGTGAATACCGATAACAGGAGAGAAAATCTTGTGTGATAAATCCATACCATAAGTTGGATTGGTACAGAAACATTTTTCCCGTGAACCCCAATTCAGAAAAGACATATTTTGGATAGCGCGCCTCGTAATAGTCATTTACAATTTTGAAATCTGAATCACTTCTTACATAGCCATACTTCAAAAACCAACTGTAAAGCTGTAATGACAAGTTAGAGAGTTTTGATACAATGACATTTTTTAAACTTATCGTTTTGGCCTCTACTGCCAGTGTATCTGCTCGGTCTGTCATTGACCTCGTGATATATTGAGATTCTATTACTTTCTCAAGCTCAACCAATTCATAAGCTAAGGTATTTTCTTCTTTACTGATTGCAATATTTTTTGCTTTTTCAAGCACTTTCAAACTTTGCTTGTAAAGTCCCTTATTATATAAAATCGTTGCAAAATCTAACTGTTCACGAATTTGTGTTCGAGTATTTTGATGAATGGGACTCAAACGCAAACTGACAAGAATTTGTTTATACAAATGGGCTTTAGAATTTGAGATTTGTTGTTTTTTGATATTGGTTTTCTTCAATATAACCTGTTCATCATAAACTTCCATTTTATCCAAGACAGAAAACAAAGCCATAAAATTGGCTTCGGAATTTCCACCAAGTCTACCTGCATATAATTTAAACTGTCTCTTTTCTGATTTTGAAAGAGATTTTACCAATAAAAAAAGGGAGTCTTTTCTATCTATGGCCATTCGAAATGAATTAGAAATCTACACAATAAGTTAAAAATCAAAAATACTATAATTTTTGCATTTTTCTGAATTAGCTAGAAAAAAGAAACATATAATAAGATATTCCAAAACAATTTTAAATAGTTTGCTATAAAACCATAAAACTCCTTAAAAAAATTACAAATTCTACAATTATAAAATCTCAAAAACCTAATGAAACCTTAAAGACAAAAAACAATTAGACATTGTAAAATAAAAGCATTTAAATCACTGTTTTACAGGTGTTTATGAATGAAACAAAAAGTATTGAACACAGTAATAGACCAGAACATAAACTCAAAAAAACACAAAAACATGGGTATTTTTGAAATTACGTTATTAACAAAAACCGACAGAATGAGCGATAATCATGTTCAAATTTTTGACACAACCCTAAGAGATGGAGAACAAGTACCAGGTTGTAAGCTGAATACTTCTCAGAAACTAATCATTGCTGAAAGGCTTGATTTATTGGGTGTAGATATCATAGAAGCTGGGTTTCCAGTGTCTAGTCCAGGTGATTTTAAATCTGTTGAAGAAATTGCCAAACTTGTTAAGAATGCAACTGTATGTGGACTAACAAGAGCTCATGAAAACGATATCAAAGTTGCTGCAGAAGCATTAAAACATGCAAAAAAGCCAAGAATACACACTGGGATTGGTACTTCTGAATCCCATATTAAATATAAATTTAACACTACACCAGAACGTATCATTGAACGTGCACAAGCTGCTGTTAAATATGCAAAAGGATTTGTAGAAGACATTGAGTTTTATGCAGAGGATGCAGGAAGAACTGACAATGAATACTTAGCTCGTGTGTGTGAAGCAGTAATTAAATCTGGAGCTACCGTGTTGAACATTCCTGACACAACTGGGTATTGTCTTCCTGAAGAATACGGAGCTAAAATAAAATACCTTAAAGAAAACGTAAAAGGAATTGAAAATGTAATATTATCTTGTCACTGTCACAATGATTTGGGACTGGCAACAGCCAATGCAATTGCAGGTGCAATAAATGGTGCAAGACAAATAGAGTGTACAATCAACGGTATTGGAGAACGTGCAGGAAACACTGCTTTGGAAGAAGTTGCAATGATTTTCAAACAACACCCGACACTTGACTTGTATACGAATATCAATAGTAAATTATTACATAGTACAAGTCAATTGGTTCAAGAGCATATGGGTATGTATGTGCAACCCAATAAAGCAGTAGTTGGAGACAATGCATTTGCTCACAGTTCAGGGATTCACCAAGATGGAGTCATAAAAAATCGTGAGACATACGAAATTATGGACCCTGCAGACGTTGGTGTCACTGAATCTTCAATTGTATTAACAGCAAGAAGTGGTAGAGCAGCATTGGCTTATAGACTTAAAAACAATGGTTATGAGTTGACAAAAATTGAATTGGATGCAGCTTATCCTGAATTTTTAAAATTTGCTGACACTAAGAAAGAAATCAATGATGAAGATTTACATATCCTTATGGATCGATTCAAGCTTCAAGCTTAAATATATTTAGAATTTAGTCTAAAGCCGATTCATAGTATGAATCGGCTTTTTTGTTTTTCAACCCTAAAAACACCTCTATTAATTAGGCATTATAAAATATAATTTAAAGATGCTTACGGTAATATACTACATTTGAAATACATCAAAAATATTTCAACATAAAACAGTTGGTAAGATTTGCAACCACAAACAATTAATTGTAAAAATCGAGAAAAAGTTTCAGTCCACAAATCAGACTATTATAGCTAAAAATAACTTATTTTTGATAATTAGAAAAAAAACAGCAGTCATGACAAAAGAAACAATTGTCAAAAAGATTCAGGCTTTAAAAAGTCAAACTTCCATCAACTATGGAATCAAAACAATGACAGAAGCCTTTACCGAAAAGATTTTCTACACTCTTTTTGACAAAAATGCCGATTTAGAAGCAAGCATTGATGCTTTGGAAGTCCTTTTCAAAGAAATTTCAGTAATTGCTTGCAAAAAACCTGAAGCACTTTGCGACTCTGTATGGGAAAATTTTGTAAGCAAATTACCTGAAGTTTTAGAAAAGCTATCCCTCGATGCTGCTTATATTTTAGAAAACGATCCTGCATCCAATGACTTAGAAGAGGTATACTTAGCTTATCCTGGATTCTATGCCATAGCTATTTACCGATTGAGTCATGAATTGTATTTATTGGATATGAAATTATTTTCTCGTTTGATGAGTGAATATGCTCATAGGATTACTGGTACAGATATTCACGCAGGAGCCGAAATTGCATCGCCATTTTTTATAGACCACGCAACGGGAATTGTGATTGGAGAAACTACAGTCATTGAAAAACATGTTAAAATCTACCAAGGAGTTACTTTGGGAGCATTGAGCGTGAGTAAAGATTTGAAAAATAGTAAAAGGCATCCTACTGTAGAATCAAATGTATGTATATACGCCAATGCTACCATTCTCGGAGGTGAAACAACCATTGGTAAAAACAGTATCATTGGCGGAAATGCATGGGTGACCAAATCGACCCCAGAAAAATCAATCGTTTCCAATACAACCACAACGGAAGTGAAAATAAAAGTAAAGAAATAAAAGTACCTTATACAGCATATAATGAAAGCATCTAAATTGGTGGACCTTATCGGAAATACTCCGTTGGTAATTTCACAAAACTTAGTTCAAAATAAAAATGTAAATCTTCTCCTAAAATTAGAAGGTAACAATCCAGGGGGAAGTGTCAAAGACAGAGCTGCCTATAATATGATTGCTACAGCTATTGAAAATGGAACTATCAAAAAAGGAGACAAACTCATCGAAGCAACTAGCGGAAATACTGGAATTGCTCTGGCGATGATTGCGCAACTTTTTGGTATCGAAATAGAACTCGTATTGCCTGAAAATTCCACCAAAGAACGCACCCAAACCATGAGAGCCTATGGAGCTACTGTAATTTTAACTCCTGCAAGTGAGGGCATCATCGGATCTAGAGATTACGCCGATAAAAAAGTTGCAGAAGGAGGCTATGTAATGCTTAATCAATTTGCAAATCACAACAATTGGAAAGCCCACTACAAAACTACGGGTCCTGAAATTTGGAGAGATACCGAAGGAACCGTAACTCATTTTGTAGCTGCCATGGGTACCACAGGAACCATTATGGGAACTTCTACTTTTTTGAAAGAAAAGAATCCAGACATTCAAATCATCGGTGCACACCCAAGTGATGGATCAAAAATTCCAGGCATCCGAAAATGGCCTAAAGAATACCTACCAAAAATATTCAATGCCTCTAAAGTAGATCGTATACTTGAAGTCAGTGAAGCAGAAGCTAGAGCCATGACAAAAAGACTCGCTACTGAAGAGGGTATCTTTGCAGGGATGAGTAGTGGTGGTTCTGTTGCTACTGCAGTGAAAGTAGCCAACGAACTCGAATCCGGAACAGTCGTTGCAATCATCTGTGATCGAGGTGATCGCTACCTATCTTCAGACTTGTTTGATTAGTGTTTTTTTTGATACTACTTATTCGACGGGAACCACATACAACTTGTCTGAACTTTTATGAATCTTCTTACTATCGAGTAACATAGGTACAAATTCTCCATTCAGGTACTTTTCTGTTTGGTCTTTGTAATGTTTGCTAAAAGGATTTCCAGATTGCCCAGTTGGAAGTATCGTCTTGCTCTCATTGATATTTGAAAAATCTATGAGTCTTCTCGTTGAAGGACCACCAGTTACATTGTAAACTCCCGTACTATCCATTTTGTACATTACGTTGTTTACAACTTCGTTACCACCGTGTGTTTTATAAGGACCTACATTAAAAAAATACTTCAATAAAGGAATCTCTCCAAAAGGATGTTTATACAATACTTGGTGTACCGTTCCCCATTGCCAGTCTTCTACATCGGTTCCTAGCTGTAGTTCTAAAGCAGCAATTGCTTTTTCAAAAACACGCAAAAGAATAGTTTCACGAGTTTCAACAACATCTTTTGTATTTATATTGTCCCACCACAACGAAGTTTTGTTTTTTAATAAAAAATTTGTCGTACGTCTCTGTATGTGAGAATTTAAAAAGAGTTTGAACAATTCATCTCCCATTTCATCCTTTAAAACCTCTTCCAAGTATACATACATCAATTTGGTATAAATGGTGGGAGCAATAGCTTTAGTATCGAAAGCGCCGTCCCACTTTTTCAAATAAGAGATAGCAGCTACAGTATTATCAGAAGACGAATTACTCAGAAAATCCAAAGGGAAATAACTCAAAAAATCCAAAGCCGTACTCGATGTAACATCTAGTATGAGCTCTCTCATATCTTCTTTGTTGTACAATTCTTTTTTATCCAAAAGGTAAGTAATTCGTTTTGCCCTATCTTCTGGCAAATAATACCCATGATAACCTTTCATTACTTCCTCTCCTTCTTTTACAAAATGTGCAAAAGACTGATTATTTGCCGAATAAACATATCTTGATTTAGGATTGATAGCTTGTGGATTTTCGGAAAAATCAACTTCTAATAATTGATCGTCTTCCCCCTTATTTCCATCCAACACAAATTTAGGGTTTACCTTGTTTTGATGTTCAAACAATTTCGCGACTGCCCACCATGCAATATTTCCCTTAGCATCTCCATACATAACATTCAATCCTGGTGCATGAATCAAAGATACTGACTTCTGAAAATCTTCTAATGAGCTTGCATGTGACATACCGAATGAAGCCTCGAGTAATTGATTTTTTTCTCGAGTAAATACCCAATCTATTGCAATAGGATGTACTGTATCTGTAGCAGCAACCACATCATTAATTATTGGACCATGGATTGTTTTTTTTACTTGAAAATCTATAGAAGCCCCCCCTTTCACATGTATGCTTTTATTGCGAAGCTCGTAAGATAATTCTTCCCCTTTATAAAAGTATTTTTCACCCGATGCATCGGTATTTTTTTCAGAATAAAAATCAATGTCATCATTTTCAAACATGGTAATACCAAAAGCATAATCCTTGTTGTGTGCCAACATGGCAAATGGTACGAGACCTAAATGAAAACCATAACTTTCAAACGTCGGAGTTTTTAAATGGGCCTGATACCAAACAGAGGGCTGCGCATACCCAATATGTGGATCATTCGCAAACAATACTTTTCCGTTTTTTGTTTTTTGTGGCCCGAGAACCCAACCATTAGACCCAATAAATTCAGGTACCGGTAATTGAGAAAATATCGATTTAAAATTTGTAGCCAATGTCTTTGTTTCAATACCTGAAGTAGTTCCTTGAATTGAAGTATGTAATGAATCAATCTCTATGTGCAAATCGCGTATATATTCTGTTCCTAATTTCTTTTGCAAAGCACTCATCATAGGATCTGTTTTATGAGCCATGGCAAAACTCACGGCCATATAAGCAAAAACATTGTATACGTCTCGAACTGAATAATATTCTTTTTCTAACCCTAACAAATGAAATTCAACAGGAGTTGACCCTTTTTCAATAAATTGGTTAACACCTTGTAAATAGGCTTTCGTCATCTGAAATGATGTCGAAGTAGTGTCTATTGTTTTTAGAGTTTTATCAATGCTTTCGTCGATACATAACGTTTTAAAAAAACGATCTACCTCAATTGTTTTTTCGCCAAATAATTCCGAAAGTCTACCAGCAGCTATTCTACGTAATAACTCCATTTGCCAAAGTCGATCTTGAGCGTGAACATAACCTAAAACGGTATATGCGTCCTTTTCAGAGGAAGCTTCTATATGCGGTACACCAATTTTATCAAAATAAACAGTCGTTTGCTTTTCGATACCCATGATTTTTGTAGTACCACTGTAGGTGGGCTGCTGAAAAATAGCAAAAACTATAAATACCAAAAGTATCAGCATCAATAATATACCAACAATATAAAGCATTCGCCTTTGAAATGACATAAACAATCTTAGGATTAAATTAGTTTTAAAAAAATTAAGTAAATAAAGGGAGAAACCTAATTCAAACTATCTACAACTTCTGCCTATTAAACTTCAACTCATTCATTATAGTTTGTCAAACTAAAACTACTAAAATTTCTAAATTATTATTATAAAATGGGAAGTTTTTTTTGAAAAAAACCCCAATTCGCAATTTACAAATTGGGGTTTTTACTAGTGATCTTTTAGAACTACTCTAAAGTACCTAGGTAACGTTCTGCATCCAATGCAGCCATACATCCAGTACCTGCTGCTGTTACAGCTTGTCTATACTCTTTGTCTTGCACATCACCCGCAGCAAAAACCCCAGGCAGATTTGTCTTTGTAGTTTTTCCTTCTGTAATCAAGTAACCTGACTCATCCATATCCAATATATTGTTGAAGACAGATGTGTTTGGTGTATGACCAATAGCGATAAACACTCCTGTTACAGGAATATCTTGCGTTTCTTTTGTGATATTATTGATAGCTCTTACTCCCTCAACAACAGATTCTCCTAAAACTTCCTCTATCTCAGTATTGAACAATACTTCTATATTTTCAGTCTTTTCTACTCTGTGTTGCATGGCTTTGGATGCACGCATATAATCTTTACGCACCAACAAAGTGACTTTATTACATATGTTTGCCAAGTAAGTAGCTTCTTCAGCAGCTGTATCTCCTGCTCCTACAACAACGACGTCTTGTCCTTTGTAAAAGAAGCCATCACAAGTAGCACATGCAGACACACCTCCACCTTTCAATCGCTCTTCACTTTCCAAACCTAAATATTTGGCAGTTGCACCAGTAGTAATGATTACCGTTTCTGCTTCTACTTTTTTATCTCCATCAATAGTTATCGTATGGATTCCGCCAACTTCTTTAGAAAAATCAACTTCCGTTGCCAATCCAAATCGAACTTCTGTTCCAAATCGCTCTGCTTGATTTTTCAAGTCTTCCATCATGGCCGTTCCATCTGTACCATTTGGATATCCCGGAAAGTTATCTACTTCAGTAGTTGTAGTCAATTGACCTCCCATTTGCATCCCTGTATACATAACAGGTTGCATGTCTGCTCTAGCTGCATAAATTGCTGCTGTATATCCTGCAGGTCCTGAACCTATAATCAAGCATTTAATTCTTTCTATTGTATCTGACATAATGTGATGTTTTAAATTTTCCAAAACAAAAATACTACATTTCAAAGGTTCTCATGTTTCTTTTTTATAAGTATTTCAAATAAAGGAATAAGAAAAACTGATTTAAAATTTTATATAAATAATCCCAATTGGATGAGAATAATAAAAAAGCAAAAAATAGTAGTAATAATAATTGTCAAAATGAGAATTAGCTGTATATTTGCAGCTCGAAAACGGGCATTGATTTTTCGAAAACACTCTCGGGGTGTAGCGTAGCCCGGTCATCGCGCCTCGTTTGGGACGAGGAGGTCGCAGGTTCGAATCCTGCCACCCCGACAAAAGCCTTGCACCTGCAAGGCTTTTTTTGTTTTTATGGGCTCAATTAGAAAACCCTATACTATAAGGACATCCTAAGCTAGGTAACATACTTTTCGCTAAAGGTCCATAAAAAACAGATGAAATTGAATTTGGCTGCCAAGCATTGTAAAAGAATCTATTAAGATCATAATTCGAATTGAACTAATTCTTATACAGTTTTACTAAAGTCATTATAAACTTGCGTTGTTAGTTTGTAGAAACGAACATAATATTATAGGAAACCTCTGCATTATTTGACTGTTACAAGATATCAAATCAGCCTTGTTTATAGCTCATTTATGCCCAACCATAGTATTTAGGTATTTGATAGCACTTCCACACTCTTGACCATAGATGGATTTCACCCTAAAAAATCAATCCATTTTCGGGTTTCTACTTCTCTTCCCTTGCGATTCAAGAAATTTGATGACCATATCTGGTCGAGGCGATACAATCATATTTGTGATACCTTTCTCTAGTACCCAATCTAAATTACCTCGATTGTCGAGGGACAAATCTGTGTTGTAATTTGCGCTTATATCAGGCTTGTACTCAAAAACTTCACGATTTCCATCAACATTAGTATAGGATCTTCCCAGAGGATCGTCGGCGTACAAACTATAAATACTCACATTGAATGGAGCTATCAAACCTTTAAAAACAGGTTCTAACAAAACATCGTTGTCAGTTTTAAAATTATTCTCCAAATCCTCAACCACTGTCAGCCATTGAAGAAATAAATTTTCCGCTTCATAAGGATTTGTATTGGGTTGAATAATAATGTAGGGACTGAAATCCTCTATTGTAAATTGGCTAGAAATTGCCAATGCATTCAAATAAAGCATATATTCTTCAGGAGATTGTAACTCAACAGCATAAAGACTATTAAATAACGGAATATGTACGATAGAAACTGATTTCGTATTGTCAAAACCTGAATATGGCATCCCTTTTTTTAAACTCATAAAATGGACTTGAATCATCATTTCATTTGTAAAAGAGCTTGGATCTTGCGCTATATCTTGTCCTAAGATTAAAAAGTTTTCATCGTAAGGATTGAATTGAAAAAAGCGAATCGGGAACCTATCTAATAGTGTTGGTATGGTACAAGGATGAGAACCTACGAGTACTTTCCCATTTATATTTTTTACATTGAGTTGTAAGAATTCATCTGTTGTTAGGTCCAAAATTCTGAGTTCATTTGGAGGAATCCCTTTACGACTTGCCAATTCTGTGATGTCATACCATTTATCGAGATAAGTATCACTACAAGCTACGAGCATTCCATCTTTTGTCAAACGAGTATCTACTCCTAAAATATCAGCACCCGCCTCGACTGCCAATTCAAATGCTTTCACTGTATTTTTACCTATTTTTTCTCCCCACATACCACCATCTGCTGTAACCCATGTATAGCTATAATCACTGGGGCTTTCTCGAATGGTTGACAACTGATTGAAATTTGCAATCTCTCCAATTTTAAGTAGTCTCAATGCTTCAATTTCTGTAAAACCGGGAATATGCAATGCGAGAAGCGTACAGTTCCTCACTGTGATTTTTATGGTTACCGGAAACGCCTCGTCTGAAGACTTAAAAGGATGCGTTCTAGACCTTCTTACTTTTTGATTGAATAAATTGATTTTGATATCGTTGGAATAAAGACTGTTTTTAAATTTGGGACTTTTAATTTTCCAATACCCTTCTTGATATCCATAAAATTCTGTTGTCGCAAATGCTCCATAATAAAATTGCTTGTTCGCATTCACATTGGCTTCATCATTAAAAAAAACTTCTAGAAAGGCTCCATCAACATTTGTAGGTATATGTGACGTAGGAGAACTTATTGTTTTTGGATGTAACACATCGCGAACGGCCACGCCAAAAGTGGGCGACATTCTAAAATCTAAAATATCTTGCATCTCCGTAAGCCCAAGTTCTTGAAATCCTACAATGAAGACATGCGTACCTTTTACTGTTACAGATTGTTCCAATTCATTGAATATGACTTGATCTTTATTTGAAAAAGACACACGCTCTCTAGCTCTTTCATTGGTCGCAAAAGTGAACATCGATATTGAAATAAATAATAAAGAAACATAATATTTGGACTTAATTGACGGTAGTTTTCTCCGAAAAACAATCATTTTTA
>JBMZVD010000014.1:0-36174 GCA_049625305.1 Flavicella sp. | reverse complement strand
AGTCAGATGCTCTAACCAACTGAGCTAAGGAGGAGTGTAATTTAGCGCATAACAATATTGTTTTGCGAGTGCAAATATATAGGTAATTTTAAATCTCACAAAATTTTTTCTCAAAAAAAAGCGAAGAAAAAAAACAAAAAAAGATAGCATTCTATAAACCAAACACTTGAAAAAATAAAAAATCAGCAACTAAAAAGTGTAAGTATTAAAAAACTCAATGAAACTTATAAAAAGAGTTAAGAATAAAGATATAAAAAAAGAGCTTTAAAAGAATAAAACTCAGTAAGAAGCTTATATTTAAAAGAAAAGACAAAAATCAATGGATAAAAATTAAATATTTTGCAAATCGTACAATCTCAAATTGTTCTTCAAGCAAAACATTGTACATTTGTTTTTACTACAAAAAAAATGAGTATTTATTATAACCTATGGACAAATTTTCGTTCTTAAATGCAGCACATTCGGGATTTATTGCCGATCTGTATGACCAATATCTAACCAACCCTGACTCCGTAGAACCAAGTTGGAAAAGTTTTTTTCAAGGCTATGACTTAGCAAATGAAGAATATGAAGTAACAGGAAAAGAAGTTACCTCTATAGAAATACCTGAACAGGTACACAAAGAATTTCATGTAATCGAGCTCATCAACGGATACCGTTCTCGTGGACACTTGTTCACAAAAACCAACCCTGTTCGTGAACGAAGAAAATACAGTCCTAATTTGCATTTCGAAAACTTCGGCCTGACCGAAAACGATTTAGAATCGGTTTTTAGCGCTTGTGAAATTATCGGTCTAAAACCTTCCAAGTTGAGCACCATCATTGAGCATTTAGAACAAATGTATTGTGATTCAATCGGTGTAGAATACATGTATATTCGAAACCCTCAAGAAATCAATTGGTGGCAAGAGCGCTTGAATAAAAACAACAACCACCCTTCCTACAATTCTGACTCTAAAAAGTATATCTTATCAAAATTGAACCAAGCGGTTGGATTTGAAGACTTTCTACAAACCAAGTATGTGGGTCAAAAACGTTTTTCTCTAGAAGGTGGTGAAACACTGATTCCAGCTATTTCTGTAGCCTTAAGAGATGCTGCCGAAAAATACGGTGTAAAAGAATGTGTATTGGGTATGGCCCATAGAGGACGTTTGAACACACTGACAAACATCTTTAAAAAACCAGTACGTGACTTGTTTTCTGAATTTGAAGGTAAAGATTTTGACGACGAAAATATCGATGGAGATGTAAAATACCATATGGGACTTACGCTTAGTAAGACCTTCAGAAATGGAGAAGTCATGAAAATGAACTTGGTACCTAACCCTTCTCACTTAGAAACAGTGGCCCCTGTTGCTGAGGGTATTGCACGAGCCAAAATAGATAGAAAATATAATGGAGACGACTCTAAAATACTTCCAATCATCGTACATGGAGATGCTGCAATCGCTGGTCAAGGGATTGTATACGAAGTAACTCAAATGAGTAAGCTCAACGGATACAAAACCGGAGGTACTTTACACTTGGTAGTAAACAACCAAGTAGGTTTTACAACCAACTATTTAGACGCTAGATCTAGTACCTATTGTACAGATGTTGCTAAAGTGACTCTTTCACCTGTTCTACATGTCAATGCAGATGACGTAGAAGCTGTCTGTCATGCCGTAGAACTCGCCTTGGAGTTTAGAATGAAATTCAAAAGAGATATTTTTATCGATCTTCTAGGCTACAGAAAGTATGGTCATAACGAAGGGGACGAACCTCGTTTCACACAACCTAATCTTTACAAAGCAATCTCTAAACACAGCAACCCAAAAGATATCTATGTTGAGAAACTGATCAAAGAAAATGTAATTGACCCTGCTTATGCAAAAGAACTAAAGGATTCTTTTAAAGAGATGTTGGAGACAGAATTTCAAAAATCAAAAGAGGATGCAAGTTCGAAAGTAGTTCCTTTTATGGAACATACCTGGAAAGATTTTGTTCGTGAAAAATTAGAAGCCATGTTACACCCTATTGACACTTCTTATCCTCTCGACAATTTAAAAGGGATTGCAAAAGTTGTGTCAACCGTGCCTGAAGGCGTAAAATTTGTTCGAAAAGCCGAACGTATCGTGAAAGGACGTGAGAAAATGGTTTTTGAAAAAAATCAACTCGATTGGGGTATGGGAGAAACTTTAGCATATGGATCTTTGCTAGAAGAAGGCTATAATGTACGTATTTCAGGACAAGATGTCGAGCGTGGTACCTTTAGTCATAGACACGCAATTTTACGAGATGAAAATACAGAAGACCGCATTAACTTAATCAATACAAATCCAAAAAACAAAGGAGAGCTTTATATTTATAACTCATTACTCTCCGAATATGGTGTTTTAGGCTTTGATTATGGGTATGCCATGGCCAATCCTAACACTTTAACTATTTGGGAAGCACAATTTGGTGATTTCAGTAACGGAGCCCAAATCATGTTTGACCAGTACATATCTGCTGCAGAAGACAAATGGAAATTGCAAAACGGTATTGTTGTATTACTGCCTCACGGATATGAAGGACAAGGATCTGAACACTCATCTGCGCGTATTGAACGCTTCCTGCAATTGTGTGCTGACCACAACATGACGGTTGCAGACTGTACTACACCTGCAAACATGTATCATTTGTTGAGAAGACATATGAAACGTAAACACCGAAAACCACTGATTGTTTTCACACCTAAAAGCTTGCTACGCCATCCAAAAGCAGTCAATCCGATTGAAGATTTTGCTAAAGGATCTTTTCAAGAAATCATCCCTGACACAATTCACCCTGAGAAGGTAACAAAACTTGTTTTTTGTACTGGAAAATTCTATTATGAATTATTAGAAGAACGCGAAGCTACCAATAGAGACGACATTGCGTTGGTTCGAATTGAGCAATTGTTTCCTCTTCACATAGAAAAAATAAAAGAGGTCATCGCTAGTTATCCGAATGCAAGTGAATACGTATGGGCTCAGGAAGAACCAAAAAACATGGGGGCATGGACTTACATCTTAGAAAGACTTGATTTCATTAAACTAAGTGTAGCTTCTCGTAAGTACTACTCAGTACCAGCTGCAGGTTCGTCTGCTCGTTTTAAGAGAAGACAACGTGCTGTGATTGACATGGTGTTCAATAGTGACAAACAATAAACAAAAAAGATAAACACAAAAAAACCGCTGAATTAAGCGATAAAAAACTTTAAAATAAGTACCGATGATTTTAGAAATGAAAGTACCATCTCCAGGAGAATCAATTACAGAAGTAGAAATAGCCTCCTGGCTTGTTGAAGATGGAGATTATGTTGAAAAAGACCAGCCTATCGCTGAAGTAGATTCTGACAAAGCAACCCTTGAATTACCTGCAGAAGAAAGCGGAATCATTACTTTAAGAGCTGAAGAAGGAGATGCTGTAGAGGTAGGGGCTGTTGTATGCTTGATTGATATGGATGCTACAAAACCTGAAGGTAGCGCAGCTCCTGAAAAGCAAGAAGTTGCAAAAGTTGAAGCAGAGGCACCGAAAGCAGCACCTGTTGTAGAGACGCCAAAAGAAAATCCAACTACATATGCTAGTGGAACTGCTGCACCTGCTGCTCAAAAAATCTTGGATGAAAAAGGCATTTCAAACTCAGATGTAAAAGGATCTGGTAAAGACGGCAGAATCACGAAAGAGGACGCTTTAAACGCCCAGCCTGCAATGGGTACAGCCGTTGGAAGTAGAGGAACTGAACGTAAAAAAATGTCTATGCTTCGTAGAAAAGTAGCACAACGTTTGGTATCTGTAAAAAATGAAACGGCTATGTTGACTACCTTTAACGAGGTTAATATGCAACCTATATTTGAATTGAGAAAACAATTCAAAGAGGCTTTTAAAGCCAAACACGGTGTTGGTTTAGGATTTATGTCTTTCTTCACCCTGGCTGTAACTAGAGCTTTAGAGTTGTACCCAGATGTCAACTCAATGATTGATGGAGACTTCCAAGTAAAACATGACTTTTCTGACATTTCTATTGCTGTTTCAGGCCCTAAAGGATTGATGGTACCTGTCATTAGAAACGCAGAAAACTTATCGTTTAGAGGAGTAGAAAGCGAAGTGAAACGTTTGGCTTTACGCGCAAGAGATGGACAAATAACAGTCGATGAAATGACTGGAGGTACTTTTACTATTACCAATGGAGGTGTTTTTGGATCGATGTTGTCAACACCAATCATCAACCCACCACAATCGGCAATTTTAGGTATGCACAACATAGTTGAGCGACCTATGGCTGTGAATGGACAGGTGGTAATACAACCTATTATGTATCTAGCTTTGTCATACGACCATAGAATTATTGACGGTAGAGAATCTGTTGGATTCCTTGTAGCTATCAAAGAAGCTATTGAAAACCCAATTGAATTGTTAATGAACAATAATCCTAAAAAGGCATTAGAACTATAATAAATCAAGCTATGTAACCAAAAAAAGCCTCTTTGTTATTTCAAAGAGGCTTTTTTCTTGCAAAGAATTGTTCTTATTTTTTTGTGAACTTAAAGTTAAAAACTAATTTAGTGTTCTCTTCAAAACCAAAATGATGGCAAGTATTTTTACAAAAATAATCAAAGGTGAAATCCCTTCCTATAAAATTCATGAAAACGAGCATTTTTTTGCTTTTTTAGACATCAATCCTAATAGCAAAGGACATACGCTTGTTATCCCAAAGAAGGAAGTAGATAAGCTGTTTGACTTGGACAGCGAAACCTATACAGGACTTTTTGAGTATGCCCGTAAAATTGCAATTGCTCTTGAAAAAACAATACCCTGCAATCGAATTGGAATGAGTGTGATTGGTCTTGAAGTACCACATGCACATGTACATCTCATCCCTTTGAATAATATGAACGATGCTAATTTCTCTAAAGAAAAAGTCAAAATGACAACGGAAGACTTTCAGCAATTAGCAAACGAAATCAAACGAAACATATAGATTTTATTTAGAACTCAAATCCAATCTCACTTCAAAAGCTGTTCCTTTATCAATTTCCGAATTCTTTACAATAATCCTTCCGTTATGGTAGTCCTCAATGATTCGCTTTGATAGAGACAAACCTAAGCCCCATCCTCTTTTCTTGGTTGTAAAACCTGGAGTAAAAACCTTTTTGAAATTAGATTTTGCTATCCCCTTCCCCGTATCGGACACCAAGACTTTCACATAAGCATCGTCTTGTAGTAAATCTATCTTCAGTTTCCCTTTACCAGACATAGCATCAATAGCATTCTTAATCAAATTTTCAAACACCCATACCAACAATTGCTCATTCGCATTTACAAAAATAGAGATTTCAGGAATGTTTGACTGAAACCGTATATTTTTGGAAAACCTTGCTTCAAAGTAAGAAATGGCATTTGAAAGAACAGTATTCATTTCAGTAATATGACGTTCGGGTACAGATCCAATTTTTGAAAAACGTTCAGCAATAATATGCAAACGATCTATATCTTTCTGTATTTCTGGAACAATATCCGATGCTTTTTCTTGTAACTTCATAAGCTCAACCCACCCTAACAAAGAAGACAAAGGAGTACCTATTTGATGTGCTGTTTCCTTTGCCATACCCGTCCATAGCTTGTTTTGCTCTGCTACTTTGGTAGAGGTAAAAACAAGGTATACTACAAGGGCAAATAACAACAAAATCACCAATAAAGTAAGTGGATAATAACGCAACCTTACCAATAGATCAGAATCTCTATAGTGGATTACATACTTTTTACCGACCAAGTAATTAATGACTATAGGTTCGTTCTCTTTTTTCATGATGGCCAACTGCTCCTTCATAAAATTAGCATCCAGAGCTTTTACGGAGTCTAGGTTACGTTTCATAACAACATTATCCAGCTCATCTGTAACAATCATTGGTATGTTGTGATTGCTCTCTATGATTTTAGCGACAAGAGAAACATCTTGATTCAAATCAGAAGAAGCAAATATATCGTATGCCTTTGCTAAAATCTCCATATCTACACGTTCGTTCTTTTTAAATTCTTGAGAAAAATCATAAGTGTTCCATAGGATGGCAAAAACAATAAAAAACGAAACTAGCACCAAAAAAAACTTTGATAAAAAGACAGTACTCAAACGATTCATAATAATAAAATTACAGGGTTTACAAACTCCTATTTCTCTCAAATGTAAAACAATAATACAAAACAATCTAATCGGCCTTGGTATGAAAAGATTGAAAGCCATGAAGTGAGTGTTGATAAGTTTCGATAAAGGTTTTCAAAATCAAACAGTCTATCAAAATAAAAAGTATAAATTTGTAGTACCTCTACTAGGGGTATTCAGAATGAAAAAATTAAAATCCTATAGAAATGCAAGTAACAGGGAAGATTAAATTGATCAATGCAGAACAGACATTTGGAAGCAATGGGTTCAGAAAACGTGAACTAGTCGTAACGACTGACGAACAGTACCCACAAATGATCATGATAGAGTTTGTACAAGACAAATGTGATTTACTAAACAATTTCAGTATTGGTCAAGACGTAACTGTATCTATCAATTTACGTGGTAGAGAATGGATCAATCCACAAGGAGAAGCTAAGTATTTCAATTCTATTCAAGGATGGAGAATCGAGGCTGCTCAAGGTGGTAGTACACCTCCTCCAGCAGCAGGTGGAAGTTTCGAAACTACAAGTGCTCCAGCTGCACCATCGACAACTGAAGAAGACGATTTACCGTTCTAAATTGCACCACACATAAAAAAGGCTACCTATTTGGTAGCCTTTTTTATATGCAACAAACAGCTACTATAATTTTTAATAAGCGCTTCAAATCCCCTATATTTGCACAAAAATAAAACGCATGCAATACAAAAGAATATTACTAAAACTCAGTGGAGAGTCTTTAATGGGTAAAAATCAATATGGAATTGACCCTACTAGACTAGCTGATTATGCTACTGAAATAAAAGCTATTGTAGAAAAAGGTATCGAAGTTGCCATAGTAATTGGTGGTGGTAACATATTTAGAGGTGTTGCAGGAGCAAGTGCTGGTATGGATCGTGTACAAGGAGATTACATGGGAATGCTTGCTACATGCATCAATGGACTTGCATTGCAAAGTGCAATTGAGAGCGCAGGAGTAAAAACACGTTTGTTAACAGCAATTAAAATGGAACAAGTGGCAGAACCTTTTATCAAAAGAAGAGCTGTGCGTCACTTAGAAAAAGGACGTGTTGTTATCTTTGGTGCAGGAACAGGAAATCCATATTTTACGACCGACACGGCGGCAGTATTGAGAGCTATTGAAGTATCTGCTGATGTCATCCTTAAAGGAACACGTGTTGATGGCATATACACCGCTGATCCAGAAAAAGATCCAAATGCAACCAAGTACGACACTATTACTTTCCAATCTGTCTTGGACAAAGGTTTGAAAATAATGGATTTGACAGCTTTCACCCTTAGCCAAGAAAACAACCTTCCAATTGTCGTCTTTGACATGGACACTAAAGGAAACCTTCAAAAGCTCCTTTCAGGAGATCAGATCGGAACCGTAGTTACAAATTAAAAAACATATTGATTCTCAAATATTTTCATTTATGAACGAAGAAATTGAATTTATACTAGACAGTGCAAAAGAGCAAATGCAAGCTTCTATAGATCACTTGACAAAAGAGTTTAGAAACATTAGAGCAGGTAAAGCTTCACCAACTATGTTGGGAGGGGTTATGGTAGATTATTATGGTTCTCAAACACCTCTAAGCCAAGTTGCAAATGTAAATACACCTGACGCTAGAACATTGAGCGTGCAACCTTGGGAAAAACAAATGATTCCTGAAATCGAAAAAGGAATCTTACAAGCAAATCTCGGATTCAACCCGATGAACAATGGAGAGAGCATCATTATCAATGTACCCGTTCTGACAGAAGAAAGAAGACGTGAACTTTCTAAGATGGCAAAAGCAGCAGCTGAACATGCAAAAGTTGGAGTTCGTAATGCTCGAAAGGAAGCGAATAACGAAATCAAAAAAACTGAAATTTCAGACGATGAAAAAAAATTAAATGAAGCTGAAATTCAAACAATGACAGATACATTTATCAAAAACATAGATGAATTATACAGTATCAAGGATACTGAGATTATGAAGGTATAATACATTGCCTAGAAAACATAAAAAAAGCTGTACCCATCTTAAAAAAGGTACAGCTTTTTTGTTGTCATACAGTCACCATATCAAAAATGACAATTATTTGGATTTATACTTGAGTGGTAAATGCACTACTTTTTTAGTTTCGTAAAAATCTTCCTCAAAAAAGTCTGATAAATTGTAAAGTGTTGCACTTTGGTAGGTAGACAATTCCTCCGTCAAATCTCCTCCTTTTAGATAGAGTATACCATTTTTTAAAGCGTGATTTTGCTTTTTAGCAATTTTATTTTTGACCCACTTCACAAATGCCGGCATTGTAGTAACAGCCCTACTAACAATAAAATCAAATTCTCCTTTTACTGCCTCAGCTCGCATATGGTGTGCTTCCAGGTTTGTAAGGCCAAGTGCCTCTGATACACCTTGAACAACTTTTATTTTTTTCCCTATTGAATCTACCAGTTGAAAACTTGTTTCAGGAAAAAGAATGGCCAATGGAACCCCTGGAAAACCTCCACCTGTACCCACATCTAAAACACGAGAACCTGGATTAAAAGACTGAACCTTAGCTATTCCTAAAGAGTGAACCACATGACGCACATACAATTCATCTATGTCTTTTCTAGAAATAACATTTATTTTAGAATTCCAATCTTTGTACAATTCTTCCAATTTGGAGAACTGCATTAGCTGTTGTTCCGTTAAATCCGGAAAATATTTTTTTAGTATTTCCATAATTCTTACAAATATGGCTCAAAAGTAAAATAATTAAAGATAAAACGATATATAATTATGATATTTTAAATTCGAATCGACTAAAAATTAGTTATTTTTGTTGCTGAATTTAAGGTTATGAAAAAAATAAGTTTTTCAAGAAACGACAAAGCAAAGTTCTTTAGAACCCTCAACAAAAGGGTTAATCTTTATTTTAAAGAAAACAATATTGCAAAAACAGGGAACTGGAAACTTTACAGCAAAGCGGTTTTGATGTTTGCTTTATTTTTGATTCCTTACGTTTTATTGCTTGCGGTAGAAATGCCACAAACTATAATGTTTTTACTATCTTTAATCAGCGGTATTGGAATGGCTGGTGTTGGTATGAATATCATGCACGATAGTAATCACGATTCTTTTTCTAGTAAAAAATGGGTTAACAAACTCATGGGAAGTAGTATGTATATCTTAGCTGGTAATGTATACAACTGGAAAGTTCAGCACAATGTTTTACATCATACCTTTACCAATATAAAAGGACACGACGAAGATATAGATGCAGGAAGAATCATACGTTTTTCAAAACATTCAAAATGGTTTAAGATCCATCACCTACAACGCTACTATTCTATTTTCATATACGGACTTTTGACTATCAACTGGGCTATCACCACAGATTTTAAACAAATGCATCGTTACTTGAAACAGAAATTATCTTACGGTAAATTTCCAAACCCCGCTACACAGTGGACCATTTTGGTAATTTCTAAGATATTGTATTATGCATTCTGGATCGCTCTTCCAATGTTTGTCATTGACATCGCATGGTGGAAAATCTTGGTAGGATTCTTTTGCATGCACTACACAGCCGGATTGATTTTGAGCCTAGTTTTCCAACTTGCTCATGTCGTCCCAGCAACAGATACTCCTCTTCCTGACAAGGAAGGAAACATGGAGCATACTTGGGCGATACACCAACTGTACACAACTGCCAATTTTGCAACAGACAGCAAGTTCATATCCTTTTGTACAGGAGGGCTAAACCATCAGGTAGAACACCACATATTTCCAAATATATCTCATATTCATTACAAGCATATCGCTAAAATAGTAAAGCAAACAGCAAAAGAATTTAACCTGCCTTACCATGAATATGAAACTATGAAAAAAGCACTAGTAGAACATTTCAACCATATAAAAATGCTGGGGGTAAAACCAGCCTATCATTAAACTTATTTTAGGATAACACACTTCTTAATAGGAATAGAATCCACAACAATTAACACGAGTAAAAATGAAAGAATTATCAAACAGAATCAACAGCCTACCAACTTCAGCAACACTTGCTATGGCCGCAAAAGCAAGAGAATTGAAAGAAATGGGAAAAAACATCATTAGTTTGAGTTTAGGAGAACCTGATTTTAACACTCCAGACTTTATCAAAGATGCTGCGATACAAGCTGTAAACGACAATTACAATTCTTACAGTCCAGTGAATGGATATTTAGATTTGCGTGAATCCATCTGTAGAAAATTTAAAAGAGACAATAACTTGTCTTACAACCCAAATCAAATTGTTGTATCGACAGGTGCCAAACAATCTATCGCAAATGTCGCACAGGTATTGTTGAACCCAGGAGATGAGGTGTTACTTCCTGCTCCTTACTGGGTAAGTTATTCTGCTATTTCAGTATTGTCTGAGGCTAAATTTGTAGAAATCCCTTCTTCTATTGAAACAGATTTCAAAATTACTCCAGCTCAGTTAGAGGCTGCCATCACACCGAAATCTAAATTGATTTTCTTTAACTCTCCAAACAATCCTAGTGGAACAGTTTACACAGAGGAAGAATACAAAGCGCTTGCCAAAGTATTGGAAAAACACCCTCAGATATATATTGTATCTGATGAAATATACGAGCATATCAACTACGGTTTAGGAAACTTTAGTTTTGCCCAAATCGAAAACATGTACGAAAGAACCATTACTGTAAACGGTGTTGCGAAAGCCTTTGCCATGACAGGATGGAGAATTGGGTACATAGGCGCTCCTGAGTGGATTGCTAAGGCCTGCAACAAATTACAAGGTCAAATAACTTCTGGAGCCAACTGTATCGCTCAAAGAGCTACCATAACTGCACTAGATGCACCAGTTACTAAAATTGGCTATATGGTTGAAGAATTTCAAAAACGTAGAGATATTGTTTTAGAATTGCTTGGAAAAGTAAAAGGCTTCAAGTTAAACAAACCTGAAGGTGCTTTTTATGTTTTTCCTGATATTTCTTATTTCTTTGGTAAGACCATCAAAGGTACAAAGATTGAAAACGCATCTGATTTTGCAATGCTCCTTCTAGAGCACGCAAATGTAGCAACGGTGACGGGTGAGGCGTTTGGAGCTCCTAACTGTATTCGTATGTCCTATGCAGCATCTGAAGAACAAATTCGTGAAGCAATTGCTAACATAAAGAAAACTGTTAGTTAATAATATTTATCTTTCAATTTTAAAAACTCGTTTCTTCTTAGAAACGAGTTTTTTTGTTTAACACCTCAAAAACAGTTAGATTAAAACAGATATCCCTATTTTTAGGGATGCTTTACTTTCACTATTTTATGTGAGATAAAATCAGTGGTATTTCATATATATTTGTATAAACAATTATCGCTGATTGCTATGAAAAAGTAACTCTATTGAATGTTAAGTTTGTCTGTAACACTTTTATTGACAAACTTACATTCGTTTATTTACGCAATCTTACCCCTAATTTTTCACTTGAGTGTAAATCCCCCCCCTTTGCATCCAAACTCTTGAGAAATAATTTATAACTAATTAATTTCATTGATTAAAAAACGCTTTGTATTCCTACAAAGCGTTTTTTAATTATTTCTGTCTAAAATAGATTGTAAATGGTACTCCATTAAAATCGTATATTTCACGAAGCTTATTCTCTAGGTACCTTCGATAAGGATCTCTAATATATTGCGGTAAGTTGGCAAAGAAAGCAAATTGAGGTGTATGAGTTGGCAACTGCATACAATATTTAATTTTCACAAACTTTCCTTTGATAGCAGGCGGACCATATTGTTGAATAATTTCTAACATGGTTTCGTTCAACTTGCTGGTTGGAATTCTTCGCTTTCTATTTTCAAAGACTGTGACAGCAGTCTCTATAGCTTTCAACAAACGTTGTTTGGTAACTGTTGATGTAAAGATTACAGGAACGTCTGTAAAAGGCTCTAGTTGTTTTTTTACATAAGCTTCAAATTGCTTCATGGTATTTGTTTCTTTATCCACCAAATCCCATTTATTAACGAGAACAACAATACCTTTTCTATTCTTCTCAGCCAACCAAAAGATATTTTGATCTTGCGCTTCAAAACCTCTAGTAGCATCAATCATTAAAATCGCCACGTCACAATGTTCGATTGCACGAACCGCTCTCATTACTGAGTAAAATTCTAAATCTTCAGATACTTTAGATTTTTTACGAATTCCAGCCGTATCTACCAAATTGAATTTGAATCCAAAACGAGTATATTCTGTATCTATCGCGTCTCTAGTTGTACCAGCTACATCTGTCACGATGTTTCGGTCTTTCCCTATCAATGCATTGATAAAAGAGGATTTTCCTGCATTAGGTCTTCCTACTACAGCAAATCGTGGTAGTTCTTCAGCCTTTTCTTCTTCTGATTGCTCTTCAAACACTTCTGGTTCGGGCATGTCTTCCACTACTGCATCTAACAATTCTCCTGTTCCTGATCCATTGATAGATGAAATTGTATGATAATCCCCCATCCCTAGATTGTAAAACTCAACAGCATCTGCAGCACGCATAGCATTGTCAACCTTATTTACCGCTAAGAAAACAGGCTTTTTGGATTTTCTGAGCAGTTTAGCAACAGCTGTATCCATAGGAGTTATACCATCGGTTACATCTACCACAAACACAATGACATCACATTCTTCTAGAGCTAATTGTACTTGTTTTCTGATTTCTCCTTCAAATTCATCATCAGAACCCACTACATAACCACCTGTATCAATAACAGAAAATTCCTTACCATTCCAGTCACTTTTTCCATAATGTCTGTCACGAGTTACCCCACTTACAGAATCTACGATGGCTTCTCTACGCTGAACAAGTCTGTTAAATAATGTGGATTTACCTACATTCGGTCTTCCAACGATGGCTACAATAGAATTCATTGTCTGTCTTTAAAATTTTTGCAAAAGTACGTTTTTTTATTTTGGAAATCCCTTCTGAGTTGAAAAAGGAATACCTAATACAAAATACATCAATTTTAAGACATAAAAAAGCCTGAATTGAATATCAATTCAGGCTAAAATACTCTTTGTAAAAAGGTTAGTTGTTTTCGTAGATAGATACAGTACCACTGATTTCATTGGATACTACCAATAAATCTTTTCCATTTGGACTTTCAGCAGCAGGTATTACCAACAAACCTTCTGGACCAACATCACCACCGTGAGACAAGATATTCAAAAATGTAGGAGCTGTTGGATTTGTAATATCGTATACCAATACCTGGTTGTTACGCTCCAAACCTACAAACAAGATATAACGCTCGTTTCCAAGATTCATTACAGCTACACTTTCAGGCTCTGCTCCTTTGTCATCACTTCTTTTGTCGCCTCCATTAAACACATCAGGAGTCGAAGCTAAAGTTTGCGCAGCAATATCATTTCCACTGTCATAAACTAAATCACCTGTTGCAGACCAAATTGAGAAAGATCTTGCACCATAGGAATAGATTTGCTTTACTGCTGCTGAATTGTCATCCGTTAAAGGAGCATACAAACTTGTAGTCGTTTTCAATCTTCCAAGGTTATCTTTTTCTTGAACATTCGCAGCATAAATACTAGTATCTAAAGTCAAATCATCTACACGAACTTCTTCTGAAAAACCATCGTAGTCACGTGCATCTCCTTCGTTAGCAGAAATCACATATTCTGTACCATTGATGTTTACTGCAACAATCGCATCTGGCTGGTAAATCCCTTTAACATTCCAAGTTTTTAATGCTGTTACATCGTCTTTATCACTGGCGTCGATGCTATTCCCTTCTAGGCTGTAATCTTTAAAACCTAGAGGATAAATTGCCTCGATTGCTTTAGATACCAAGTTGACTTTTGCTATTCCGTTGTTTTCTTGCAAAGAAACCCATGCCGTTTTGGAATCTTCAGAAACAGCGATATATTCTGGCTCAACGTCTGTTGCCAAATCAGCATTCAATCCGAAAACTCGAAATCCCTTTGCTTCCAATGCAGCTTCTTGACTGTTAAACGCAGTAAAATCTAAAGTGGTTACCTCAGAACTAGCAACATCAATGATACTCACTGTTCCTTTAGGATCTACATCATAGGCTTTGTTTGGCTCTCCTTCATTTGCAGAAAGAATGTATTTTCCATCTTTAGTAAAAGTCACCATATCTGGCAATGCTCCTACTGTAAAGCTTTTTGCCAATGAGAAATCAGCAATATTGTACAATAAAATCTGACCCGCATCTTGCTTTACAGCTGCTTCTACAGCCACTGCAAATTGACCGTTATTTACGGCAACACTATTAGGTGCTCCATATGCATCTAAATTGATTGAAGTTTGCTTTACTGGATTATTTACATCTGTAATATTGTAAATTGAAATTTCATTTACTTCTACATTTACTACGAATAGATTTTTGGAATCTGCATCGTAAACAGTAATTTCAGAGGCTCCTTCTGAACTCTCGTCATCAAGTGATCCTGATCGAACTGTGATGGTGTTTACATGCTTGAAATCGACTGTTGTGTCAATTGGATTGTTTTGTGCTTCTTCAGTGCAGGCTACAAATGCCATACAAAAGAACGCTGCGATAATTCTTTGTGCTACTTTCAAAATTTGGTTTTATTTAATGTAGCAATATTATTACCTCAATGTAAAAACTAGAAGAACTCAGATTGAAAGAACTGTAAAGAAACCACTCTCTAAGGTTACCAAAAAGCAAAAAAAACAGTGTAAGGTTAACTCAACCTTACACTGTTTTTACTTTAAGAACAAAAGAATCATCGTTACTCATTGTAACCGAACCTTCTAAGTTGTCTCGAATCGTTTCGCCAATTTTTATTGACTTTTACATAGAGGTCTAAAAAGACTTTCTTGTCGAAGAACTTTTCTAAATCTTTTCGTGCTTCAGAACCTACTCTTTTAAGAGCAGCTCCTTTGTGCCCAATGATGATACCTTTCTGTGTTTCTCGCTCGACCATAATGATCGCACGAATTTTGATGATTTTCTCATCTTCGTGAAACTCTTCAGTTTCAATCTCAACAGCATAAGGTATTTCTTTCTTATAATGCATCAAAATCTTTTCACGAATACACTCATTTACAAAGAAACGCTCTGGTTTGTCTGTCAATTGGTCTTTTGGGTAAAAAGGTGGTGATTCTGGAAGTATTTCGATAATTTTTTGCAACACCCCGTCCACTCCAAAATTTTCGAGTGCAGAAATCAAATATACATTGGCATTGGGCACCTTCTTTTGCCAGTAAGCCAATTTCTCCTCTACCTCTTCTTGGGTAGATTTGTCTATTTTATTGATCAATAGCAACACGGGTACTTTTGCATTGGTAATCTTTGCAAAAAAAGCAGCATCTTTCAGCTCCAACTCTCCTATCTCTACCATATAAATTAAAACGTCTGCATCTTCAAAAGCAGATTTTACAAAATTCATCATGGATTCCTGTAAATCGTATGCAGGCTTGATAATTCCCGGTGTATCAGAAAAAAGGATTTGAAAATCGTCGCCATTTACAATACCCAATATACGATGACGGGTCGTCTGTGCTTTCGAAGTAATGATGGACAAGCGCTCTCCAACCAATGCATTCATCAAAGTAGACTTCCCTACATTTGGATTTCCTATAATATTTACAAAACCAGCTTTGTGTGCCATAATTTCTATTTTAGGCTACAAAGGTACTCGCTTTTTGATTCCCTTGAAAGCGATATCCTTTTTTATTGCACAAATCTATTTGTAAAACAAAAATAAACAAAACGTTAACTCCTTGTAAAAAAGACGCTTACACAATCACTCAAAAAAATCCATAAAATAAGCTGTTTTATATTTGGAAATAAGACTTTAAATAGCGTATATTTGCAGCACAGATCGCGGGATAGAGCAGTAGGTAGCTCGTCGGGCTCATAACCCGAAGGTCACTGGTTCGAGTCCAGTTCCCGCTACTAAGTAGAGTAATCAGAAATGGTTACTCTTTTTTTTGCACTAAACTCAAGCTGGTATTGGTCTTGAGAAAGGTTTTGATTGTACATCAAACGGTTGCCTATCTGAACTTCTTATTTTTAAAATGACAAGGTTAAAAAACCCTACCTATCTCAATCTTATGAAAAGTATATTATTTTAAAACAAAAAAAATGGTCTGTTCCCTACTTTTCAGCTAAAAACGGATATCATAGGAACTTTAATAGGTGACAAACCAAGTATAGGCGCAATTATTCCTATTGAGTAGCACCTATTCAATTCATATAAGTGTACCTTAAAACCTAAAAAAGACATGTGTCAACACGTCTTTTTTTATTTTCTATTACATATCAAAAGTAAGGTACTCTCAATAATTACTATGCTTCAATCGCGACATCTTCATGCTGTATATAAGCAATCAATTTTTCTGCCTGTTCTTTGGCTTTTTGCAACAATAATTCTTTGCCTGCTGCATCACGAGCAACTGCACTGTGCAATACAAATGGTGCTTCCACATGCATCTCTAAAGAATCTGCCAATTTCAACAAAGGCACCAAAAATTCTTTCATTGTATGTTTGTTATACCCATCTGGTTGATAGGATTCCTCAGGGCCTCCTGTAGTTGTTGATAGTATAAAAGTTTTGCCTTTCATACTTCCTTTGAGAGGGCCATAAACCAAAGGAGTGGTCACACTATCAAGCCACATTTTTAAGATAGCAGGTACCCCATACCAATGGAAGGGAAATTGTAGTAAGACGACATCTGCAGCGCGTAGTTTTTCAATTTCTTTATCGGCATCAATATTGTAATCTGAATAGGTTGGTAACAATCTGTTTACCGCTATGTTGGATTCTTTTTCTAAAACCTCTAATATCGCTTTATTGGCGGTAGAATTTGCTAGATCGGGATGTCCCGAAATTACGATCGTATTTTTCATTTTTTGTGTCTTTATAAATTAATGCATTGGCACTTCCATCAATAACAATTCTGAGTTTGTTATTGCCTGTATCTGTAAGGTAGCTACATCCCAGATGCCAAATCCGTCACGAGTCTCTAAGGCTTGCCCGTTTACGTGGACCTTACCCTTAATAACAAAAACGTAGACTCCATTTTTAGCTGGTTTTTTCAAATCGTAGGAAACGATTTTCTCCGTATCCAAATTGCTCATATGAAACCAAGCATCTTGGTGAATCCAAACCCCTGCATCGTCTTGGTTGGGTGATAAAACTTGTTGTAATTGATTTTTTCTGTCTTGAACATTCAGTGTCAACTCATCATAACGAGGAGTAACATTTGTTTTATTAGGAATGACCCATATTTGTAAAAGCTTTACCTGAACATCTTTGCTATTGTTGTATTCAGAATGTGTTATTCCAGTACCAGCACTCAATACTTGGATGTCTCCAGACTTGATGACCGCAACATTGTCCATACTGTCTTTGTGTTCTAGGGCTCCTTCTAAGGGAATGGTGATGATTTCCATATTCTGATGTGGATGTGTTCCAAACCCCATACCTGCTGCAATAATATCATCATTCAACACTCGTAACATGCCAAAATGAATGCGCTCAGGATCTTGATAGTTTCCAAAACTAAAGGTGTGTTTGGCTTGTAGCCATCCGAAATCTGCGCCACCTCTAGTAGCTGCTTTATGTACTACTGTATTCATATATTTTTCTTTAAGATAATGTTGACAATGGAATGTTGTCTTTCAAAGTCGTCTTAAAAATACAACATTCCAGTTGTTGTTTGTAATAGTATATTCCTTAAAAAGCCAAGTCAACCACTATGTCAAATTCATCGAAAATAGCGTTGTCTTTCAAACCTTCAAAGAAACTTGCAGAACCATAGCGAATATCAAACTTGGTACGGTCAATTTTCAAGGCAGCAGTCGCTTTGTTTCCATACACAGAAAAATCGAAACCAATGTGCTCTTTTTTCCCTTTGATTTCTATGACTCCGTCCACTTCATAGGAGTTTTTACCTGTTGCTTTGACTTTGGTAAACTCCAAAGTTGCTTTAGAGAATTTTTCAACTCCAAAAAAGTCATCTGACTTCAAATGCCCCTCTAATTTTTGCTTGTACTCCCCCTCTAGGTCTGTAACAGCTAGTGTCTGCATGTCAATCACAAAATTTCCTCCTGTCAATACAGTCCCGTCAAAAAGCAAATTTCCTTCACTAATTTTTAAGGTTCCACTATGTGAACCGAGTACCTTGTAACCTTTCCAAGTTATTGTACTTGTTTGAGTGTTAACTTTCTTTTTATTTTTTTCAATATTGGTAAAAGAAAAAGTTAGGAACGCTACTACTACTGCGATAATTTGAATTGTATGTTTCATCTTTGATACGTTTTAAAATTATGGTACAAATTTCCATAATAGGCATCTTTTAAAAAATGAACTAGATTACATAAAGAAGTTGTCCTAGATTAACTTATTCCTCCCCGTGAAGAAGCTGCTTCTTAATTTTACTCAAAAACTCTTTGGAAATACCCAGATAAGAAGCAATCATGTATTGTGGAACACGTTGTTCAATCTGTGGATAGGTATTTTTAAAAATCACATAACGCGCTTTGGCATCCAAACTAAAATTTCTGACAATACGCTTTTGGGAAGCGACAAAACCGCGTTCTGTAATCTTTCGAAACAGCCGTTCCAACTTGGGTATTTCAAGATAAAGTTGTTCCAGTGTCTCTTTCTCAAACTGAACCAATTGAGTAGGCTCCACACACTGTATGTTAAAATCTGCAGGAGACTTTCCCAAAAAACTACACAAATCGGAAGTCCACCAATTTTCTACAGAAAAAAAAACCACATGTTCATGTCCTGATGCATCCACATGAAAAGTCCTAGCACAGCCCGACAAGATAAAATTGATATGTTTGCAGACATCTCCTTGCTGAACGATGAATTGATTTTTAAGGTAATTTCGCGTGGTAATTTTAGAAAGCAACAACGCTTCCTCTTCAGCATTCAAATCTATATAAGTACGAATATAATCGAGTAAGGGTTGGGTGTTCATGGTTGTGTATTTACCTATGCAAGATACGGATATTGCAAAGCAAAAGAAATAGTTGTTTTCTGAATGATACGATTCATTTTGAAATATTCTTTTTTAGACAAAAAAAGCATCAGTAACAATTCGAAACAATCAAAAGGACACAAAACAGTATGCATCCTTTTGATTTAGTGAACTTCGATAATAAATTTAAAATATCCCATTATGCTGATTCACTTGATACTAATTTTTTAAGGGTTCACAAGTCTTTTATCGTTGCGATTGATAAAATCAAAGTGATAGAGGGAAACCGAATTAAAATCGAAACGCATAAAATTCCTATTGGACAAACTTACAAAAGTCAAGTAACCAAACTTTTAAACAGAAACTAAGAATCATTTATTTAGCATCCTAGCTATTGCAATTAAAACAATCGTTGTGAAAATTTTTAATATCTTCTAATGTTTTGTAAATTAGTAACTTACGAAAAAACCAACTTAGATGAAAGCAATAAAAATTATTACAGCACTGAGCATTACACTACTTTTTTCTTGTAAAGAAACAAATAAAGCTTCAAAAGAAACCCTAACAGATACAATTGAAATCAAATCTGTAGGATTTGCGGGAAGCCCAGAAAACAGCTGGTTACTCGGTAATCAAGAAAGCTTGGATATTTGGATACAATGGTGTGACTTACACGTAAAAAAAGACATCGAAGGAATCTTGAATCTGGCAAGTGATTCCATTAGAATTAAAGCTCCAAACGATCAAACTATAAATGGTAAAGAAGAATTCAAAGCATTTATAACTCAATGGCTCAGCAACAACGATATTAGTATCAAACAAGAATGGGGAATCCCTATCAATTTTGTAGATAAAGACGGAAAAAAAGATGAGGGAGACTGGATTATAAATGGTCATAAACTAAATACTCGAAATGGAGAAAACATGACACAAGAGGACAACCATGCAAATGTGTATATAAAAAATGGCAAAGTTCGATTTTTCAAAATTTACAACCACCAAACAACCACTTCGAAAATGGTGTCAGCTACTTTTTCGGTAGACCTATCCAACTATAAAGAGAAGTTTGAAACGGTGTGTTTGAATGGAACTTTCAATAATTGGTGTGGATCGTGTAACACAATGACTGACGATGATAAAGACGGAGTTTATGAGATCACACTAGATGTACCCGCAGGTGAGATTGAATATAAGTTTACATTAGACAGTTGGAAAACTCAAGAAACATTTGAAGCAGGAACAGTATGTACCAAGACAGTTGCTGAATTCACTAACAGAGTAGCGTCTATTACTGATAAGGTGACATTACCAACAGTTTGTTTTAATGCTTGTAATAGTTGTGAATAAAATAAATAAGAATCCCTAAAAGGTAGATTAAATTCCATTATTTTTTTAAAATGTAGTGAATAGCGAAATTGTTTCCGTCATAGGTTTTTAAAAGATAAGGTCCTGAAGCTAATGAGCTCATATCAATACTATTTGAATCAACTATTGTTAGTACTTCTTTGCCCAAGACATCATAAACACATATGCTTAATAGAGTCGTTTTTTCTTGTATGTAAAGAAGTGCAGAAGTCGGGTTTGGATAAAGAATTATTTCATTTTTACTTGAATCGTTTACTCCTGCAGTAGTACAATCTAAACCTGCATCGGTGATGTCCCAACCTTTGTCATCTATCAAAGTTTGTCTTGCATTCGCTGCATTGCAATAACTCGTTCCTTGCGCACCAAATTCAAGATTAGAGCGAACTGCTTGTTGTGACCAAGCTGTCAACAGCGCATCGTAATTGTCCGTAGACAGTCCTGAGTCTTCAAACATATAGTTTATGTCAGTTGCCTTAGCAATATTCCAATCACTAAGTTCCTGATCAAATGCTGTTGCTTGGCGAAACATCATGTTGAACGACTCAACATTACTCACATCCCAAGCACTCAAATCTTGGTTAAATTGAGTCGTAATTTCAAACATCCCCGTCATTGCAGTGACTTTGGAAACATCCCATGTACTTATATTTTGGTTGAACACAAGTGCCCCGTAAAACATTCCCGTCATATCAGTTACATTGGAAACTACCCATCCACTGATATCGGCATTAAATTCGGGTTTGTCAAAAAAAGCAAGATTCATTTTTGTTACATTACGCACATCCCATTCTGGCATACTACCATAATCACTTGTAGTACATAGTCCATCCTTTGGATGTGTTGCCAAACAATCGGCTATGGCATCATCAAAGTTAGCATCTGTAATTGCCGTTTGAGCATTGGATACTAAAGTTAAAATCGTAGACAAAAAGAAGAGTGTATATTTCATAAAGATAAGACTTAGTTCTCAAGTTATTAATTATTAATGATTCTTAGATAGTTATATCTGTAGGACCCCATTTAGCTTAGACAAACAGACAGTAAATCACGCATTGATTTACAATAAAATCAATTTATATAAAAAATTTGATACGTAGCGAACTAAACAAGACATAAACCTTTAGATAACAGTGACTTATATTTTAATAAAATTGAAAAACTCATCAAAAATATGTATCTTTCTAAGGAACATAAACTTACATATAATGAAAAAAATACTTTTACTTGTATTTCTCGTGCTCTGTGCTTGCAGTCCTGCGCCTGAAAAAGAAAATGAAACCGTTCAAAAAGGTGCTGGTTTCTTTTTGCCTATTGAGGGAGAAACCTTTGTAGTCGCTACTGATTCCATAACAAATATTTGGAAAGATTACATTAAGGCTCATAACGAAAGAGACCTAGAAGCAATTATGGCAATGAACTCAGATTCCATAAAAATAGAAGGACCCGATGGACGTGTGATAAAGGGAAAGGAAATGCACAAAGCAGCACTTAGTGCTTGGTTCGCTGCTGAAGACCCAAAATGGACCATCTATTGGGCCATGCCATACAAAGCCGTAAATGGTGGTGAAGAATGGATCATTGCTGGACATGAAGTCAAAATGATGGTGGATGGAAAAGAAATGACAAAACTACAAATGATTGATGGGGAAATTGTGAATGGAAAAGTCAAGAGGTTCTATGTCTACAGTAAAGATATAGCTTCAAAAAAGAAAGAAGAAGAAGCTGAAGTAACAGAATAATCTTGTAATTTTAAAAAACGGTTGTACAGAGTGTACAACCGTTTTTTGTGTTTATTGTAAATATTTAAGGAAGTTGAAAAAGATCTTCCACGGTACAACCTAAAGTTTTAGAAATTTTCAAAGCTAAAACAGTGGAAGGTACATACACCCCATTTTCAATGGCATTGATACTCTTCCTTGACACTTCGGCCTTAACTGAGAGTGCTTGTTGTGTAAGCCCTGCTGATTTTCGAAATTCTTCTAAATTATTTAGGAGTTTTTCATGGTTTTTCCCCATAATTATTGCTTTTCAAATTCTTCAACAGCATTGGTCAACTCACTTCCTGTATTCGGATAGAGATAACCCGCAATCAATGTACCAATACCAATCAATGTTACCAATCCCCCTACACCTTCTAACACAGACCCCAAAGCTAAAAAGCCTAAGAGATACAAACCAAAACCGACAAAAATTGTTACGACACCATTTCTACGGTAATCAATTGGTTCTTTTTTACGATCGTCGAAAATTGTCAATAATTTTTCTAATTGAGCAGGGTCCTCGATGTTTTTAGATATCTCAAGGATGGTATCTCTTTTTCCTTTGTTTTCTTTATAAAGCCAAATAAAAACAGCAATAGGAACAACCATTCCAGTCAATATACCCAAAATTGGGATGATTAGTTCGGCTTCAAATTCGGAAGTTCGCTCGTTCAAAGCAATTGTTAAGTAAGAAGAAATGAGTTTGATTTGATAGTACATTTTTAGATTGTTTTTGGATTAATGTAACGCAAAGGTAACATTATTTTTAAAAACCGAGAAGTAAAGGTTACATTTTTTTATTCTACAAACAATCTTCTGATTTGAAATTTAGTTCGAATTCAATAGTACATCATGTTTTAAATCAAACACTTTGTATGAATTAGCACCGGGTTTCATCACTGAAAAAGGACCAACTTTTGGATTTGCAGAATTCCGCTGTAGCCCCATCATGTCGTCAACTACCTCTATTTCTGAGCCGTCTTTGTGCTCAAAAACTGCCTCAGATTGAAAGGAATCCCCGAGTAATTGAGTGGTTACCAATGGAGTATGCATATCTTCTATCCCTTTACCAAAGTCAAGATGCAAAAACACCTGCTTTTCCTCATATGACAAGTAAATTTTTGGAGAAAAGGTTCTGTCTTCATAAGCGTTTACTTCACGATTGAAAGGTTTTGCTTTATTATAATAGCAATTGGAGGCGATCCAAACAGGTAATTTATGTTGAGCGTAGTCTTGGGGCCTATTCCCCTTGTACCAATGATCGGTTGGTAGTGGATGTCCATCATAGGCATCTAAGCCTGCATAGGCAAAACTATTGGCATTTTTAGCAGGAGGAGCCACTTCTTGATTGCAAGTAAAAATGTTGTTGTAATACCGATCGTCTCCCGTTAAAATAGTCATCAGTCCTTTGACAGCTGTACTATGCGGAAAATGGTAGGGTGTAAAACGACTTGGTACAGGTCTCATAATTATTTTTCCCGCTAATAAATTGTGTACAAAAGCTCCTCCTTGTGAAGCATTCAGTAAAGAAACCTCAGACAATAGAACATTATTATCAACCAACATAGGACCGTGATTGACTTCTGTAAATAAATCCTCTTTACTGTTGTTGTAAAAGATATTTTTAGAAACTCGGGTTCCTTGTGACTGCCAATCCAACCACAAACCTCGAAAGCAATCGTGGATAAAATTATGTTCAATCAGTACATCAATAGCTGCATGCAACTTGACACCACCAATCTCATAACCAAAGAACTGTCTTTTATGATAAATATTGAATATATGATTGTTGTAGATTTCACTTGAAATACCTCCTAGATGACCACAAATACCAGTTTGCTCGCAATTTGTAATGGTATTGTTTCGAATCACATGTGAACCAATAGTCTCCATAGACCAGCCTAGCTGCAAAGCTTTAAAAACAACTTCTCTTTCTGTTTGAGTTCCATGTTTTACTTTGAGGTTAGTCCATGCATTGTGACCAGAAGCACGTTCTTTACCAATACTGATACCCGTACATTTTGAGTCAGTGATAAAGTTATCCTCAATGATCCAACCTTTGCTCCAATTGGGACCTATAAGTCCTGTCTGTTCTGCAGTAGGAGGCGCCCACTGGGTAGCTGCATGTGCCATTTTAAAACCTCTAACTGTGATGTAATTGAGTCCTGTTTTGTCTGGAAAAAATACCGCGGGACGTACATTGATTTCAACTAGTTCTTCATTGGGATTCATACCTTTAAAGTGGGCATAAATTACAGTCTGATTTGCATCACTTTCACAGTACCATTGGTATTTGGAAGCTATCGTATCCAAAGCTCTGTCTAAGGGTGCTGCTTTTAAAATTGAAGTGATTGAATTGTTTTCATACAAGGCCTCGCCATTGAGATACACCTCTCCTAGATGAAGCGTTTTCCCAAAAGTATCTAACAGCCAATCCCCAGATACAATTTCTTTGTAGGGATTGAAGTCTCCAAAAAATGTATTGTCTAAAGTAAGTTTCCAAACTGGACCTTTATGTTGTACCCATCCTTGCACGCGTTCAGAGCCCTTTATCCAAACTTCACTATCATCTGCTGCTTGATAAGTAATACGGTTCGAGTGACTTTGGCCTCCATAAGCAGGACGCACCCATTCTCTATAAACTCCCGTATGTACTGTAATCGTTGCTCCAGGCAATGCAATTTGAGCGGCTTTGGATATGGTTTTAAATGGATATTCTTTGGAACCAATATTCGTATCATCTCCATGTTTAGCCACATGATATTCCTGTGAGAAAATGACACAAGTAAAAAAAGAGAAAATGATAGATAACATAGGCATGTTAGAAAACTTAACAGGGAGATGTAGTTGAAAGGACATATAACTGTAACGTATTGATTATTAGTTATAAGTTATAAAAAAACATCCAAATCACGAAATAGCGAAATATGCTGCAATAAGCTAAGACTAAAAAAAAATTATTTTTTCATAGCTTTTCGACGCTTCAACTTCTCTTTGTAATAGGCTTTTTTAGCAATGTATACTGTTTTATCAAAAGTAGCGACAGTATCACCTTCTTGATCCACTAATGAGACCGCTTTTGTGATGTCTATTTCATTTTCTTCAGAAACACGTTTTTGGATTTTAACAATCTCTTCTTTTGTAAATACAAAATCTCCATAAACGGTTCCTCGAGCAGGTTTTTTATAACGGGCAGTTACTGCTTTGTCCCACACAACATAATCACTTCCCAAAATCTGTACCAACTGTATCATATATATCGGATCTGTAGCCGAAAGCATACTACCTCCAAATATAGAGCCTGCATAATTCCTATTTTTCCAATTGAGTTGTAGTCTTATTTTTATTAAATGCATATTATCGCTGATGACTACTAATTTAGCTGTAGATCGTCGGTACATTGGAGACCAATTGAAACCGTATTTGTAAATGGTTGAGACTTTGATAAATTTGGAAAGAAATGTCACAGCAGATTTATACATGTACTATTGTTTTTTTTGAGAAATGCTTGCTTATAGTCACAAACATATAAAAGATTTATGTAAAAAAACGAGATTGAAAAGTATAAAAAGCAACCATACTACATATCGAATATCGAATTTATACTAGCAAAATTATACCCTTGGTCAAGGACCATTTTTGCTTGTTCACTTTCCTTGTCTAACACAGGATTGCTATGATTGAAATGAATAAAATATACTTTGGACCTATCTTTAGGTGAAAGACTTTTAAACTGTTGCAAACTTTCCAATACAAAAGGGTGTGGTACCTGTGACATATCTCTATTGTTTAGCTCGCTTCCACTAAAAAAAGTAGCATCTAAAAAAGCATAATCAACCTTTTCAATTTCTTCAACTATATTTTTTTCCCAAAGCGTCCACTTGTCAATATCTGGAATAAAAAGTGCTGTTTTATTTGGACCTTTTATTCTAAAACCAACGGTTTCGGTATATTCATCTCTATGAGGTACCAAAAATGGTGTCACCTGTAAATTAGCTGTGAGTACAATACTCTTCTCATGTTTTAGGGGTTGCAATATGATATTTTCAGTTTTTACAAGCCGATCCCAAGGTCCATTAGCACTTAAAAATTCCTGCATCCTTTTCATTGCATACACCTTGATACGCTTAACAGCTGCTGCTTCTTTTCCAAAATACATCAAACCTGTATAATGGCCAATATGTCCGTGAGATATAAATACACCATCTACAAAGGGATTACTATCTGAATAACTATTATTTGCCAGATAGTTCATCTGTACTGGCATATCAGGTGTGGCTTCAAACAAATACTTACGTCTAAAAACGGTATCTACAATACCTAGTGAAACGACTTTTCGAGATGAATGATCTGAAGTAAATAATTCTTCACAGCATTTTTTCTGACACCCAATATGGGGAGCACCTGCATCTTGCATTGTACCCAAAACAATAAGTGAAACCTTACTTTTAACATTTTTAGAAGCATTTAAATTAATGATTGGCTTTGGTTCATTCATTGGAGATTCCTTACATCCTAACAAAATAAACACCAAAAACAACTTAAAAATCGTGTACATCTAAAACTTATTTTGAGTAAGTAACTAAATTACAATAACATACATTAATTTCAAATAATTATCCGCAAAAAATGTCATATGTAAATGACAAAGCTTATTGTAAGATATCAGTGTGATAATATTGGGAGAACTACTTCATCTAAATAACGTGCCATGTCAAAGGGAATAATTTTATTTTCTGATTTTTGATACAAAGGATGTCTTGGATGTCCTTTTTTTGTTGGACAATTTACAATACACCAATTCAAATTTAAATCCGCTAAACAAGTATACAGGTCATTCAAACAACTGCTAAGAAAGCTTCTTTTACCGATCAGGTCACCGTAGGCAAGCCAAACTGTTTTTATCTGTAATTCTACTATGGACTTTCGAATCGCTTTGATATTTAGCTCGTGAATACGAAAGTTACAAACTCGATCTAAGTCATTGGGGTCGGTAGCTCTTTGAGGATATATATTGTACATAATCCACCCATTAAAGCGGTTGAATTCGATAATTCTCTTTACTTTTTTTAAAGTAGGATCTAATTGATGTGGTTCAGCTGTACTAGGATTTACACCAATGCAAGCTACCATATTAGTTCCACGTTCTCCCAACAGATATCTTTCAGTATTTTTGGCACTGTTTTTATACAACCAATTTGATTCTTTTGTACGCATTACGTGTTTGATTAATTTCTTTGTGTAAAACAAAACTATGTTTTAAAACAAAAAAAACTGAGTTTATAGCAAAGCTACAAACCCAGTTTGTATGTAAAAATGTCAATTTAAAATTGACACTGAATTCATATCATTAGTAAGAAATCAAGTGAGACGAAGGTCCTCCTGAAGTCATTGCTTTCAAAGGCGGTTTGAATTTTGTCAATGAAATTCCTTTTACAGCAGCTAGATATTCTTCCATCGTAGGAGTTCTTCCTAATATTGCTGAAAGTACAACCACTGGTGTAGAAGCCAATAGAGACTCTCCTTTCTTACGGTCACTATCTGCAACCACACGTCCTTGGAACAAACGTGTTGAAGTTGCCATTACTGTATCTCCTTTTTCCGCTTTTTCTTGGTTCCCCATACACAGGTTACACCCTGGACGCTCTAAGTACAAAATATTCTCATATTCTGTACGTGCAGTGCTTTTTGGAGCCGCATCGTCAAACTCAAAACTAGAATATTTCTGAAGTACTTCCCAATCTCCTTCTTCTTTCAGCTCATCAATAATATTATAAGTAGGAGCCGTTACAACAAGAGGAGCTTTGAATTCAACTTTCCCATGTAACTCTTCAAGGTTTTTCAACATTTTAGAAACGATTTTGATATCTCCCTTGTGTACCATACAAGAACCAACAAAACCTAAATCAATGGATTTTTCTCCTTTGTAATGAGACAATTCACGGATTGTATCGTGCGTGTAACGTTTTGAAACATCTTCATTATGTACATCAGGATCGGCGATCATTGGCTTGTCAATAATATCCAAATCAACTACCAATTCAGCATGGTATTTGGCATTGCTATCTGGAGTCAATGGTGGTTTATCTCCAGAACGAATTTCATCGATTCTCTTATTAGCTTTATCAATCAAACCTTGGAGTACTTGTTTTTCATTGTCCATACCCTTTTCGATCATGATCTGGATTCTTCCTTTAGCAATCTCTAATGATTCAATTAGAGTATCATCTTGAGAAATACAAATAGAAGCTTTGGCTTTCATTTCAGCAGTCCAATCTGTAAATGTAAAGGCTTGATCAGAAGGCAATGTTCCAATATGAACTTCAATGATTCTTCCTTGGAACACATTTTCACCGCCAAACTTCTTTAACATTTGAGCTTGAGTTGCATGCACAACATCACGGAAGTCCATATGGTCTTTCATTTCACCTTTAAAGGTAACTTTTACAGACTCAGGTATAGGCATTGAAGCTTCTCCAGTTGCCAATGCCAAAGCTACAGTACCTGAATCGGCACCAAAGGCAACCCCTTTAGACATTCTTGTATGTGAATCACCACCTATAATAATAGCCCAATCATCCACAGTCAAATCGTTTAGCACCTTGTGAATTACATCCGTCATAGGCTTGTAATTATGCTGAGGATCACGTGCAGTAATCAATCCAAAATCGTTCATGAACTTCATCAACTTTGGAATGTTTGCTTGTGATTTTGAATCCCAAACAGAGGCTGTATGACAACCTGATTGGTAACTTCCATCAACAATTGGCGAAATTACAGTAGCTGCCATAGATTCTAATTCCTGAGAAGTCATCAATCCAGTAGTATCTTGAGATCCCACGATATTTACTTCAACACGTACATAAGAACCTGCATGCAAAGTAGCACCTGAAGTACCAACGGCGTTCTTGTTGAATATTTTTTCTACAGCTGTCAATCCTTGCCCCTCGATAGAAACTTCTTTTGAAGGTGCAAAAACAGGCGTCATTTCAACACCTAAAGTTTTGGCCGCAAATGTTTGTAATTTTTTTCCAAATACAATCGCATAAGAACCTCCTGCTCTCATGAATTCCATTTTTTGTGGTGTAAAGGCAGAAGAAATGTCAATCAATTCTTCTCCATCTTTATATAGTTTTTTTGTCTTACTATTGATAGTAAGAACGGTACCAGTCTCAACAGAATAAGCTTGCTCCAAAACTGGCTCTCCATCTGCATCTAACACTACATTACCTGAAGCATCTACTTTTTTAACCCAGTTTTTAAGATCCAATCCTATACCTCCAGTCACTCCAACCGTAGTTAAGAAAATAGGAGAAATTCCATTCGTACCTGCAACAATAGGTGCGATATTAATGAATGGTACAAATTTACTTGCTTTCTTACCGATCCATAATGCTACATTGTTTACTCCTGACATTCTTGAAGAACCAACTCCCATTGTTCCTTTTTCAGCAATCAACATGATTTGCTTGTCAGGATGCTTTGCCTGAAGGGCTAGCAACTCGTTTTGCTTTTCTTTGTTATGTTCGAATAAACATTGTCCGTGTAATTCACGATCGGATCTTGAGTGTGCATCACTACCTGGTGATAATAAATCCGTAGATATATCTCCTACTCCAGCTACAAAGGTAACAACCTCTGTTGTTTCATCAACTTCAGGTAACTTTGTAAAAAACTCTGCTTCCGCATAACTTTCTAAAATATCTTTGGCTATTTCATTTCCATTTTCATAAGCTGAACCCAATCGCTCCATATCTGCCTCGTATAAAAAGACTTGGGTCTTTAATACTTTGGCAGCGGCAGTTGCTATTGATACATCTTCTCCTAAGGCAAGATCTAATAATACATCTATTGAAGGTCCTCCTTTCATATGAGACAATTGTTCAAAAGCAAATTCAGAGGAAATTTCTGCTACTTCGAACTCACCAAGAATTATTTCTTTTAAAACATGCGCTTTTACACTTGCAGCACTTGTCGTACCAGGTAAGACGTTGTAAATGAAAAAATCTAAAGAATCTTCTCGATGCACATTATCAGTATCTTTGATCTGTGCAACAATTTCTTCTAACAATTCTGCACCATCAATCGGTTTTGGATGCAGTCCATGACTCTTTCTTTCCTCAATCTCATTGAGGTATTCTTGATATCTACTCATACTAATTATTCATTTTACAATAAAACAATTCGAAAATCTTCAATAACTCAAAAAACCTGCGAATTGACATTTTAATAGATGTAAAAATATAAAAAAAACTTCGATTTTAGTGTGAATTTGACACTAAAACTTCGATTTAGCACTTGTATATTTAACTTTGTTTAACGGAATCTATTTTTTGTTAACTATTCAAATTATTAAAAACCTCAATGAAATTTGAATAGTCGGCACATATTTTATTTCCCAAAGAAAGATTGTACATAGCCAATCATAAGAATATAACTAGTCATTTTTACATCATTATTTATGAACGACTCAACAAAAAGAAGGCTTAAGACTTTAACCCCATTACAAGTGCTAATAGACCTAGTACTGTCATTAAAAAGTTGGCAACCAAATGAATCGTGAATGCAGGCAAAATACTTTTGGTTTTATGCACTGTAAAGGTAGTGGCCAAACTCACTACAAAGATTATGGGAAATAACCACAATTGAAATGCGTGATACAAAGTAAAAAACAAAGCATTCAAGAACCAACCCCACTTGCCAAATCCTTGCATTTTAGGCAAAAGCCAGGCTCTAAAATAGACTTCTTCTGCCAATATATTTAGTAGCAAGGCAACTGCCATTATTAGCAGCAGTAAGTAATTTCCTTGAATTGGATAGCCTGGCGATAGAACTTCCAAAGAAGTTTGCAATGGATCGATTGCTGGATTCAACCAAAATGGCATGTATTCAGGAATTGCCAAACCAGGAAGTTGTTGAAACAAAGCTACCGAACTGCTCAATCCAGCAGAGACTGCCAATCCAACAAAAAGAACTCCTAGAGAAATCATCCATTGTTTTGTTGGTATTCTTTTAAACAACAATCTTTGCTGTAGAGAAATCCCTAGTTGTTGAGACTCCTTATTAACGAGAAAAAAACCAATGATGACCAAAATCAACAACATGGCTGCAGCAACAATAGGCCATACCAATATCTTAGGAGCCCCTTGAGCTACTAGATACGGTAGCAACCATCTAAAACCAACACAAGCAAAGAGGCTTGGTAACACAAAAGCAAGTATAACTTGCACAATATTGAATTGTTTGACATGCTTCCATTGGAAAGACTGGCTCTGTTTAAAATTCATAGTAGTTTTTTTTTAGATGGTATGAGTTTAAATATTTCCTTTTCAATTCTTTTAAGATTTAATTGCGAAAATTAGAATCTCTATTTTTTTAAAATTGATACTTTGCTTTTTGATTGTGGGGATTTAGCTCCAAATATTTTTTATAAAAATCAGAAAGACTAAGCCAATAATTACGAGTTTGATTTAATACCGTTGAAAAAATATCACAAGACTTTTCTATCTCAACAGTAACCTTGCTTTGAGCTATACTTTTTGTTATCAACATAAACTGAATATGGTATAAAAACGAAAAACATTGAGTACTCAACAACAACACATGTATCAATTGAATAAAACAAACTTACAACTAATAAGGATATTAAAAAAAGACTGTCAATAACATCAAGATTTAGAGAAGTAAAAAACTGTATTAATGCTTTGAAGCACAACAAGTATCTGATTTACACTGACAATATTTCAAATTATACAAGTGAATTACTGCCAATGAAATGGCAAAAATATAGGTTATATATTCTGATAGAGAGAGCCAATGCATCTTTTCGTTGACTAATACAAAACATAACATAGACCAATTACCCCATAGTAGCGGTTTCATAAATGATTTGGAAGTCGTTTTTACGGATTGATTGACTGCAAAAAATGAAACTACTAAAAATAAAAAATCTAAATTTTTCCACCATGAAGGAGTCGCATCGCATCCGTGTAATGCACAAGACTGAACCACAAAAAGAAATGGGGTTGCCACACAATGAATCACACACAAAGCACTTGCGAGCGCTCCAAAAGTATCTGGTTTGTCTAAGGTAAATCTCAATCTGATTATTTTTAATTGTAAAACAGTTTGCAAATATACTAAGATATTCTAGTATTGCAACACAGTTGCAACAAATCAATATTTAACACCGGTTAAAATAATTTTTAACAAATATTTCAAAAAAAGTACCGTGTCTTGATTTAAAATTCAATAGGCAGCCATAAAAAAGAGTGAGAATTACTTTTCACTCTTTTTTCATTCTCATACTTTTTGAGGTACTTAATCAATTTGCGTCACCAATTCCTCTATAGGTTTTCGCACCTTTTTTAGATGTACTAACCAGTCCTGCTTTTCATTTCTGTAGCCTAATGGCAATAACACACAACTACGCAACCCTTTTTCTTTGAATTCTAAAATCTCATCTAAAGCTTTGGCATTAAAGCCTTCCATTGGAGTAGCATCTACCCCTTCAAAGGCTGCCGCAGTGACCGCATGAGAAAACGCGATGTATGCCTGTTTGGCTGCATGATTGAAATTTACCTCAGCATCTCTTGGCGGATAACTATTTAGCAACATTTGTCGGTAATTTTCCCAACCTTCATTTTCAAAACCTCTTTCTTCATTAACATGGTCAAAGACTTTATTGATACGTTCTTCTGTATAGGTATCCCAAGCAGCAAAAACGAATAGATGGGAACAATCTCCTACAACCGATTGATTATAAGCTATGGATTGTATCTTTTCTTTCAATTCTTGATTTGTAATCACATATACTTCAAATGGTTGCAAACCACTCGATGTAGGCGCCAAAGACACCGCTTCAAGAATACTATCTATTTTATTTTGAGCGATTTTTTCACCGTTCATTGCTTTGGCAGCATAGCGCCATTTTAACTTTTCAATTAATTCCATTTTGTTTTATTTTATATTTTCTAGCAAAGTTGTAGCAGCCAAAACTCCCAATGCATTTGAAGCCAATGGGCTTGCACCAGTAATCAATCTCCTATCAATCACTACTGAATTATCAGCTTCAGAATTCACCAACTCAACTCCCAAACTTTTTAACTTTTCACTCAAACCTACAGTCATGTTACCGGGTAGGTATCCTATCATTGGTGTTATTGCATCAATTGCATCAGGAAAAACAGCCATTTTATAGCCTTCGTATAAGAATTTTTGATTGTTACTTTCAGTTGCCAAAAGAGCTCCGGGACCATGACATAATGTGATGGTAAACAAATTACTTTGATACGCCCATCTCAGAAGTCCATCTACATTAGTATCTTCAGGAATTCCCAACATAGCTCCATGTCCTCCTGGTATGAAAACCGCGGCATAAGCATCACTAGATATTGAGTCCTTGCTCATAAATTCAGAGAGACTTTTTGGACTCTCAAATTTTGTCTTATAACTATTGTAAAGTTCCTTTACCGCAGCATCTTCTTGAGGGAAAGCCCACATTTCAAAAACTACAGGTTTTCCTGTCGCTGTAAGAATCTCAAAATCAAATCCCGCATTTTTTAAATGCAGCATTGGCAGCAGGGCTTCAATAGGATGGTTTCCAGTTGAAAACAAGCGTCCGTTTTCCATCTTCATATTTTTTTGTTCGGTAAAAAGAACCGCAACTTTTGACTTTACACCTTGGTACTGCTTATAATTTTTTGGCGTGTAATCTGTTTTAGAAACAGTTGCCAATGACAAGGCTAAAGGAGAGGGACTGTAAGAGCCATCTTTCTCTAAAGTAGGTTTGCTAGTAAAGTAAAAGCTGACAAGAGCCACTGTAATAAAAACTCCAAGTCCTATGAGTATTTTTTTCATCATTCTATTTTTAAAGTTGTTTTATAAAACAAAAATAGCACTGCTTTACATGATAGAAATTACCCTATGGTAAGAAAACTATTTTTTCACCTTTTCGGCTCGAATCCTACTCAAACTTTGTTGGGTTATTCCCAAATAAGAAGCAATGTGATAGTTTGGCGTATATTGCTCTATAGTAGCATATTGAGATACAAATAATGCATAACGTTCAGCAGCTGTCAACTGCAATTGATTTAAAATACGTTTGTGTAAACTCACGACATGACGTTCAAGATTTTTTCGTTGGTAAGGTTCAAATTCTGGAAACAAGGCATGTATTTCTTCCAACTCTTTAGCATTGAACTCTAGCACAACTGAATCGGTAAGACTTTCGACAGTGAGAGTTGCTTTTTCTCCATTGTATATCGCCATAAAATCACTGATCCACCAGTCTTTGATTGCAAACTGTAAGGTGTGTTCTTTGCCATTCTTATCCATACAAAAAGAACGCAAACAACCCTAAAAAACTAAATAAGTCTTTCGTACTGCTTGCCCTTGGTGAATCAAAACTTCTCCTTTACCAACCCTTCTTTCTACCACTAATGTTTTAAGATGCAATTCTGCTGCAGCAGACAAAGACATGCTCTTTTTTATCTTTTCGATCAAATATTCAGTGGACTGTGACATGGTAAGTACTCTTTTATTTCTCAATTCCTAAAGTACGATATTAGTAACTTATGAGATAACAAACAATAGGTTTCTTGGCATACACTAATTTTTTTAAAAATAAAAAGTACTTAGTTTATAAAAACCAATTCGTTTCTTCGAAAAGAAATAAGCGTTCTTTGTTTAGACAATATTGGATACCCTAACAAACCATCTATTTTTGCGTCTAATGAACTGTTCAAATGTGTTATGTCTTTGAATAAAGTTGGTATTGAACTAAATTGCTTTTGGCCAATTGAAAGATTGTTTATAACGCCTTGAGTAACTATTTCCACATTCTTTTGTGCACCTTTCAACTCCTCCGTTCCCAAATTTGAAAGTTGTTGCTGCACTTGGTCATACAGAGATACATCAAACAAGTCTACCTCAGCTCCACAATCAATACCTAGTTTTAGTAAGTTATCTCCAACCTTAGTTTCTACAACTGGTATATGCCCTATTTGTTGCATCGGTACAACTTCTAAAATAGCCTTAGATAAATGTGTATTCTTATAAGTTTCGTAATAATCGGGGGCTATTAAGGTCAACAGTTTCTTTTCATAATCAAATATTAAATCATAATCTCTAATAATCTCGTAGCCAATCAACCCGTAAAATTCAAAACCTAAATCCGCTTTTAAATGGCTCAAATCCATAACCATCAACTCTGTATCTTTAGTGGATATGCCATAAAAATCAAGTTCAGAAACTTTTTTTGTATGCACATTTATGTTTTGATCATTTACCCCTTTCACATTTGAAATAAAACTTCCTTTGGAATCCGTTGGAAAGTATTTGCCATTCAATATTACTTTGGGTGATCCAGTATCGAGAATAAACTTGCGTTTGACACCCTCCAATGCAACTTCTACAACAATCAACTTTTCTACCATCTCAAATGGCACCTGTATGACCGCCTGAGAACTCTTAATCAAGTTACTTTGTGCCGACATACTTTTTACTTCCATGTTGAAAAGCTTTAGACTTTTGAGTTGATTTTGGTTGTTAAACAAGAAAATAGCCTCTCGATGTCCCTTTTTCTCGTAGTGAAAATCGTATATGAGCTCCAACGTTTCTTCCTGTTTGTTTTGACGCTTTGAATCAATTGACAATACAGTATCTCCCAATTGTAAAAAAAGTTGTTTGACAACTAACTTTGCTATATTTCCCTTTTGTCCTGCAATGGTAAAATCTTCTGACAAAAAGGGAAGTAAACCTTTAGGAGATTTTTTGTTGATTCCTTCCTTTGTCAAAGACACAATTTCATTACACTTGTCGATATTTTGGGAGACAGTCTGCTGAAACGTCACTAATAAACTGAATACTACTACTAATTTTTTCATTGTTTTGTTATTTTAAATTTGTGATACAAAT
>JBMZVD010000013.1:0-36283 GCA_049625305.1 Flavicella sp. | reverse complement strand
GTGAAGCTTGCTTCAGTAGTTACTTCATTTTCATCAACGCCTAATTTATCAACGATGATTGCTTTTACTCTTGATGCAATGTCTGACATAATTTTTTTGTTTTAAATTTTAAATCGTGGCAAAAATAATAAACTTTCTATTAAATAAACGTTTTCAACAAAAAATGTGCACACTAAAGTAAAAAAAAGTCTGTAATAAATTGATTATGTTGGTTTAAAGTGGAAAATAATTGCTTTTTTTGTAGGGTAAAAAACAACAAATCAATGACAAGAATTGCAATATTAGCCTCAGGTTCTGGCACAAATGCTGAAAATATTATCCGTTATTTCTCTGACAAAGAAAGTGTTAAAATAACCGCTGTAATCAGTAATAAAAAGTCAGCAAAAGTTCTTGAAAGAGCTTCCAATTTAAACGTTCCAAGTCACTATTTTGACAAAAAATCATTTTTTGAAGGAGAAAATGTTGTAACTTTTTTAACTGAAAACGCAGATTTTGTAATTCTTGCTGGTTTTTTATTAAAAGTACCTCAAAATATATTGGCTGCTTTTCCAAATAAAATAATCAATATTCACCCTGCACTTCTGCCAAAATTTGGTGGAAAAGGTATGTATGGTATGCATGTTCACAAAGCAGTAAAAGCCAACAAGGAAAAAGAAACAGGAATTACCATTCATTATGTAAATGAAAATTATGACGAAGGTGCTATCATCTTCCAAGCTACTACTCCTGTCCATGAGGATGACAGTGCAGAAGATATTGCTGCTAATATTCACAAATTGGAACAAACACATTTTCCAAGTGTGATCGAAAGTATACTTTTAAATATGTACTAATACTTATATTGAGTAAAATGGCTAAAAAGAAATACTATGTGGTATGGGAAGGTATAGAAAAAGGAATCTATACTTCATGGGCTGTCTGTAAAAAAAATATTGACGGGCATCCTGGAGCCAAATACAAAGCATTTTCGGAAAGAAAACTTGCTGAAAAGGCATTTCAAGAGAGTTATGAAGCTTACAGAGGTAAAGACACAAAAAAGAAAACACTAAGCACAAAAGAAAAAGAAGCTTACGGGGTGCCTAATAAAAATAGTATTGCTGTGGATGCCGCTTGTAGTGGAAACCCTGGTCTTATGGAATATAGGGGAGTATATACTGAAACGAATACACAATTATTCATCAAAGGCCCTTTTAGTTCAGGTACTAATAATATTGGTGAATTTTTAGCCTTGGTACACGGATTGGCATGGTTGCAGCAAAAAAAACAACCTGAACTCCCTATCTATTCGGACTCAAAAATTGCAATATCTTGGGTAAAGCAACAGAAATGTAAAACAAAGCTCCCTTGGAACAGTGATACTGAAATTTTACATAACCTAATAAAACGTGCAGAAAAGTGGTTGAAATCAAATACTTATAAAAATCCAATTCTCAAGTGGGAAACTAAAGCTTGGGGAGAAATACCTGCAGATTTCGGTAGAAAATAAAAAGATTTTTTTAAGAAAGCATCATTTGCGCTCGCTTTACTGCTGCTACCAAAAGATCTATTTCTTCTTTTGTATTATAAAAAGCAAATGATGCACGAACGGTACCAGGTATTCCAAATTGCTCCATGATAGGTTGAGCACAATGATGACCTGTTCTAACTGCTATCCCTAATTTGTCTAAAATTGAACCGATATCAAACGGATGAATACTACCAACATTAAATGAGATGACTGCCGCTTTTTCTTTGGAAGTTCCGTAAATACGTAATCCTTCTATTTTTGAAAGTTCTGTTGTACCGTATTCCAAAAGTTCGTTTTCATAAGCCGCAATATTCTCCAAACCTATCGAATTCATATAATCAAGTGCCACTCCAAAAGAAATACCTCCAGCTATATTCGGTGTCCCTGCTTCAAATTTATGTGGCAAACCAGCATAAGTAGTTTTTTCAAAAGTTACAGTTTCTATCATTTCTCCACCTCCTTGGTAGGGATCTAATTTATCCAACCAAACTTCTTTACCATACAACAATCCTACACCAGTTGGTCCACAAAGCTTGTGTGCCGAAGCTACATAAAAATCAGCATCAAGCGCCTGTACATCAGGTTTGATATGAGGACATGCCTGTGCTCCATCAATCAGAACAGCAGCTCCATTAGCATGTGCACAGTCTATTATCTCTTTGATGGGATTGATTGTTCCCAATGCGTTAGAAATATGATTTACAAATACCAATTTAGTCTTCTCTCCTAAAAGCTGCTGATACACACCCATATCTAATACTCCAGCATCATCAAACGGAATGACTTTTAAAACCGCTCCTGTTCGTTCACACAACATTTGCCAGGGCACTATATTGGAATGATGTTCCAATGCAGATACTATAATTTCATCTCCTTTTTTGAGTAATGATGTAAAACCGTTTGCAACTATATTGATACTATGAGTGGTGCCTGAGGTTAAAATAATCTCGTAGGATTTCGAAGCATTAAAATGTTTTTGCACCTTTTGACGAGCTTGCTCATATGCATCTGTAGCTACCTGACTTAATGTATGTACCCCTCTATGAATATTAGCATTGTAACGCGAATAGTAATCTACGATAGTATCTATCACAACTTGAGGAGTCTGACTTGTTGCTGCGTTGTCAAAATACACTAAAGGTTTTCCGTTAACTTTTTCCTTAAGAATTGGAAAATCTGCTCTAATTTTTTGAATATCTAACATAGTTTGGTATTTGTATTTGCAAAAATACTACATGTAAATCATAAAACAATGTGAAAAAGGAACCAAAAAAATATTATTTTTATTTAGTCTAAATAGTATTAGTTTGTATATTTGTACCAAACTAATACAAATAGTTATGTGTTTAAAGATAATTGGTAAAACCACACACGGTATTGTTTCCAAAAACAATTCAAATAATTTGTACGAAATTGTATACAAAAACTTGAGTTTTAAATTTAATTTAGAGGCATATGATCAGTTTACAGGTTATATCTTTGATTTAAAGGATGCTTTTGAAATCCACAACAATAACAATGGTTGTGCGTGCTCAGTTATTGAAATACCAACAGCTAATGAAGTGTTACAAATAAAACTGAGCTTAAGGGAATTGGATGAACTGTGTGATTTGTTTTCTTTATCCTATTACAAAAACATATATATAGACATAAAAAACAAAATAGATTTTACATATTCATTAAACTAAAAAAACCTCATTTTCGTTGAGATGAAAATGAGGTTTGTTGAATCGTAAAAATATAATTAGCTGATTTGTGCCCCATTGGAGACATTGTCTGACGAAGGTTCAACAAAAGCAAGCTTCCCTTCTTTTGTATCTGTCATTAAAATCATACCTTGACTTTCTACCCCTCTGAGTTTACGTGGGGCCAAATTGACTAAAACGGAAACTTTTTGTCCAATTATATCCTCTGGCTTAAAGCTTTCAGCAATACCAGATACTATAGTTCGTACGTCTATTCCTGTGTCTACAGTAAGTACTAACAATTTTTTTGCTTTAGGCATTTTCTCAGCAGTCAAAATAGTCCCTGTTCGAATGTCCATTTTTCCAAACTCTTCAAATGTGATTGTGTCTTTTTGAGGAACTGCCACCTTTGCTTCTGCTTCATTCATCTGTTTGGTAGCTTCTAATTTATCTAACTGTTTTTGTACATCTTTGTCTTCTACTTTTGAAAACAACAGTTGTGCTTTTCCAATGATATGTCTAGAAGAAAGCAATACTGTATCTGTAGCAACTCCATCCCAAGAAATAACAGTGTCATCTATGTTTAAAATTGACTTTAACTTATTCGATGTAAACGGCAAGAAAGGTTCCGATAAAACAGACAATCCTGTAGCAATCTGCAAAGCAACATACATAATTGTTTGTACACGTTCAGGGTCTGTCTTTATCAACTTCCAAGGCTCTTGATCTGCGAGGTATTTGTTACCCAAACGCGCAAAATTCATCAACTCTGACAGAGCTTCTCTAAAACGATAACGTTCTATAGATCTCGCTATCAATTGAGGATATGCTTTAAGTTGTTCCAAGGTTTCTTCATCGACTTGGGTGAATTCTGAGGGAATTGGTACCACTCCTTCGTAGTATTTATTTGTCAATACTACCACCCTATTAATGAAATTCCCAAATATAGCTACCAACTCATTGTTGTTTCTAGCCTGGAAATCTTTCCAAGTAAAATCGTTGTCTTTGGTTTCAGGAGCACTCGCTGTCAACACATAACGCAATACGTCTTGTTGGTCTGGAAACTCCTTTAAATATTCGTGCAACCAAACAGCCCAATTCTTTGATGTAGACAACTTATTCCCTTCGAGGTTCAAAAACTCATTGGCAGGTACATTGTCTGGTAAAATATAATCTCCATGAGCCTTGAGCATGGCTGGAAAAATAATACAATGAAATACAATATTATCCTTTCCTATAAAATGCACCAATTTGGTGTCTTTGTCTTTCCAATAAGGTTCCCAATCTTTGCCCTCACGAGCGGCCCATTCTTTCGTGGATGATATATATCCGATAGGAGCATCAAACCAAACGTACAGTACTTTTCCTTCTCCTCCTTCAACAGGTACTGGAATTCCCCAATCCAAATCCCTAGTTACTGCTCTTGGACGCAAACCATCATCTATCCATGATTTTACTTGACCGTATACATTAGGTTTCCAATCGTCTTTATGCCCCTCAAGAATCCATTCTTTTAAAAATTTTTCATGCTTGTCTAGAGGTAAGAACCAATGCTTGGTTTCTTTTAGTGTAGGAACATTACCTGTTATTGAAGATTTTGGGTCGATCAAATCTGTTGCATTGTGTGATGTACCACACTTTTCACATTGATCTCCATAACTTTCTTCATTGCCACACTTAGGACATGTTCCTATAACGAAACGATCTGCTAAAAATTGGTTAGCATCTGCATCATACAATTGCATTTCTGACTTTTCAACAAAAGCGCCTTTCTCATGTAAAATCTTAAAATATTCCGAAGCGGTTTCGTGATGTATATCAGCCGAAGTTCTTGAGTAATTATCAAATGAAATCCCAAAATCAGCAAATGACTTGTCAATTATTGCATGATATTTATCTACTACATCTTGAGGTGTAACTCCTTCTTTTTTGGCAGTAATAGTTATCGGTACTCCATGTTCATCGGAACCACATACAAAGGCAACATCAGTTCCTTTTCCTCTTAAATAACGTGCGTATATATCAGCAGGAACATAAACTCCTGCCAAATGCCCGATATGTACAGGTCCATTGGTATAAGGCAATGCTGCTGTAATCGTAACTCTCTTTGGATTGCTCATTCTAAAAATTTTGTGGACACAAAGTTACATATATATCCAATGAATTGAAACAATTGTATGGCTTTTTAAAAAGCACTACTTTTCGAAGTCAAAAACATACTTAGAATATCAAATACTACTGATTTGGAACTCTAAAACTTGAATAAATTGTATTTTAGCTTTTAAAAACATTCATTTGCGAGCATTCTGTCTTATATTATTTTGCACTCAGCTACTGTGTGCCCAAACAAAACCTATGAAAACACCTGCATTTCTAAAAAAAGGAGACCGTATTGCTATAGTTGCACCTGCCGGTATTATCAAAAACCCTGTTTCCGTACACGAAGCCAAAAAAGTTGCTGAAAGCTGGGGCTTACATGTAACTATTACTCCAAATGTATTCGAAAAAAACAATCACTTTGCTGGAACAGACCAACAACGTATTGAAGATTTTCAATGGGCATTAGATGCTTCAGATATCAAAGCTATCTGGTGTGCAAGGGGGGGCTATGGAAGTATCAGAGTTATCGATGCTTTAAACTTTGATTCCTTTAAAAAAAATCCTAAATGGATTGTAGGGTATTCTGATATTACAGTCTTTCACAATTATTTACAGACCGAAAACTATGCTTCCATACATGGATGTATGCCTGTAAATATGGAGTTTCCTGTAACACAGAGAACCGAAAGTTTCACCAGTCTCAAAAAAGCGCTGTTCGGTAATTTGAAAACCTACTCAGTTAAAGGCTCTAAACACAATAGAATTGGACAGGCAGAAGGGATATTAGTGGGTGGAAATCTGAGTTTGTTAGCGAGTATGTCTGGTTCAAAAATTGAATTAGATACCGAAGGAAAAATTCTATTTATTGAGGAAATAGGTGAATACAAATACCATATTGACCGCCTATTACGCACCCTAAAAAGAAATGGTAGCTTTGAGAAATGCAATGGAATTATTGTGGGTGGTATGAGCAAGCTCAAACACAACAACCCTTCCTTTGGAAAAGAAATCGAAACGGTGATACTTGAAGCTATTGGAGAACACGCTTATCCTGTACTTTTTAATTTTCCTGCAGGCCATGACCCAATCAACAAAGCTTTATATTTTGGAAAAAAAATACAGTTACAGGTTACAAAAGGAAATGGGGTAATTCATTTCAAATAACACTTGTCTAAACCTTGCTCTGTAACATTTACAATGGTATCTTTCCATAAAAATGGCCACTCATAATGAGTTAGGAAAAACCGGAGAACAAATTGCGGTTGATTATCTTAAAAATAAAAACTATCGAATTAGGGAGAGAAACTGGCGTTACCGAAAAGCTGAAATCGATATCATTGCAGAACAAAATACAACGCTTGTTGTAGTGGAAGTAAAAACTAGATCTTCTATATATTTTGGAAACCCTCAAGATTTTATCTCCAAAAAACAAATTAATTCATTGGTACTTGCTACCGATGCATACCTATCATTAAAAAAACTGCAACTAGAGGTTCGGTTTGACATCATATCCATAGTCGTAAATCACAATAAAGTAACTAATATTCAACATATTGAAAATGGGTTTTTACACTTTTGAATGACTATCGCATACTGTTTACGGTTTTTTCTAATGCTCTAAAATCAGCAGGCTTAGCTAATATTTTTTTATCGGAATCCAACACAAAATAGGTAGGTGTATTGGAAACATCATAGCTTTTAGCGATGGGATTTTTCCATTTTTTTAATCCCAAAATATGGTGCCATCCAAAAAAATTCTCTTTTACTTTTTCCCACTCTTTAGATTTTTTTTCTAGTGCAACTGCTACGACCTTTACCTTGGGATGTGTCTTCATAAACTGATACATCTTAGGTAATTGTTTTTTACAATGCGAACAGCCCGAACTCCAAAATACAACCACGTAAAATTTGTGTGTATCCAATGCGGATAAAGAATGTTGTAATCCATACTCTTCCCATTGGAAATCAGGTGCAATAGCTCCTATAGCCAAGGTAATTTTTGCTTTTGTACTTGCGATATAATCATCGTCTTTTAACCCCTTCGGTAACTGGGTGTAAAAGGTGTCTAACAAGAAAGTTACAAGTTCAAAATTTTCATTTGCAACAAAATTTTCCACCAGATAATCTAAAAGTGTTTTTTTAAAACCTTCTGTCATAGATTCGGACAGTACCTTTGAAATGGCTTCTTTATACAAAATTTGTTGTCTGTCTTCTTTGTTGGATCGGTGCAAATAAAACACATAATCATCTACACGATCGTATAAAAAATTAGAAGCTACAAGAACTGAATCCTTAAAATTAATATGGCTAAAAAATTGTTTTTTAATGTGAGCATAATAATCGGTGGGAGTCAGTTCAAGTGCTGAAGCGTTAAATCTTTGAGTCGCTTTTATAAAGTGATACAAAATTTGATCTTTAGATCTGTCCTCAAAAGTTTTTTGAACATTTAATAGGCTGTCCAATCCGTTTTTATAAAGAGCAGTATGCTCCGGTTTTGCGGATCTAAAGTGTGAAACTTGAATGGAATCTATATAAGTCTGATACTTAGATATTTTTTCTAAATACTCTAAAAATAATTGGTTTGACTCTGAAGTTTCAAAAACAATAGTTTGTTCGGGATAACTCGAGTCAAAATGAAAAGAAACCTCTTCTCTATCAAATATAAAATCGACATGACTTGGACCGTTCAATCGATACGTTACTCGATACATACCCGAATTTTCAGTACTAGGCAATTCAAATTCAAAGTGATTTTCTTTGATTTTTGTATTTGCTACAAAGATCTCTTTACCTGATTCCAATCGGTACAAAATTGCCCAAGACAAATCCGTTGCAGCATCTGTGAAGGTACCCGAAATACTATATTGAGCAAAAAGCTTGCTAAAAGAAAAAAAACAAACGATTAGAATTCGAAAACGTATTGGGTTCATTTGAAAAAATTAAAATTGAAAAAAAATTAGGAGGCAAAATACCTGACAATGGCTTCTTTCATCAAAATGGTTTGCTCTCCTGGTTTGAGTGCAGGTAATTCCTCCAATACATTGAAGTGTGGCCAACCATCTGGATCTACAAAATCAAATTCATAATAACCATAAGGTTCTAAAAGACGACAAATTGCAATATGCATCAAATTTATTTTTTCGTCTTTTTTAAACTCCCTTATGTCTTTTCCCAACTCTTGTACTCCAATCAAATAAATAATCGCATCTAAATCCAAAGTGTCACCGTCTGCAAATTTATTTGACAAGAATGTTACCAGGGTATCCCAATCTTTTTTTAGGGCTGCGTCTCTTGACATATATCTTCTTTTTAACACAAAGATACACAAAACTGGCTATCAGATAGTTTGGCTAACCACTTAAAATTAATCAACTTTATCTAAAATCTATACAATTCAAAACAAAGGCGTATTGCTAAAGTATTCATTGGGAATTGAGGCTGGGAATTGTATCTTTGAGCAACTAATATTATAAATTTCTATGAGTACTTTCGATATTATTATTGCTAGCTTGTTATTATTTGGATTTATCCGTGGACTTTTCAAGGGACTCTTTGTTGAAATAGCTTCTCTTGTTGGTTTGGTGGGAGGTGTCTATGGGGCGATGCATTTTTCTGAATACGCAAGTGATTTATTAAAAGAAAACTTAGATTGGAGTGAAAATTATATCTCACTTGGTGCTTTTGCTTTGACTTTTATAGGTATCGTTGTCGTTATTTCTTTGATTGGAAAACTCCTGACAAAAATTGCAGACTTTGCTGCACTGGGAATCATTAACAAGCTATTAGGAGGTATCTTTGGAAGTTTAAAAATTGCACTAATACTAAGCGTGGTATTGTCTTTCTTTATCAAAGTAAACAAAAATATCCCTTTTGTTGGGGAAGCGGAAATGAAAACTTCTGTATTAATCTACCCTATTACCGAAATAGCACCACTTCTTTTTCCTGACTATTTTGATTCTCATGATGTTCAAGAACAAAAGCTAGAAAATGAAATATAATATTCTAGGATGTGGATGGTTAGGCTATCCGCTAGCCCTTTTTTTAAAACAACAAGGATATGCGGTAGGAGGTAGCACAAGAAATGATGATAAAAAAAGTCTTTTTGAAGAAAATCATATTTCTCATCATGCAATTCATATCGAAAACAATGAAATCTTTGGAAACCTTGAAGCTTTACTAGACGCAGATGTACTTTGTATTGCTATTCCATATAGCCAACAAAAAAACAATAGAAAAGCCTTTGAATATTTGGCACTTAAAATTGGAAGATCGAAGGTTCAAAAAGTAATTTTTATAAGTTCAACTTCTGTTTATAAAGACACAAATACTACCATTTCTCAAACCTCTTCCTTTGTAAAAAATCCTCAAAAAAAGGAACTAATAGAATTGGAAAAAATGTTTTTAAATCAGTCCGGATTCAAGACAACTATCGTCCGTTTTGCAGGACTTATTGGTGGGAATAGACATCCAGGTAATTTTTTCAAGGAAGGTAGAATTGTCCCCAATGGCTTGGCTCCAGTTAATTTGATTCATTTGGAAGACTGTCTGCATATTCTAAAAATAATAAGTGAAGGAAATTTCGTTGGAGAAATCTTCAACGCAGCTGCTGACACCCATCCATCAAAAAAGGACTTCTACACAGCTGCTTCTATTAAATTAGGTAAAAACCCTGCTGCTTTTATAGAAGAGAAAATTACCTTCAAAAATATTGACAATACACAGCTCAAAAAACGACTTGAATACACTTTTAAACACCCTGATCTGCTGATCTGTTTAGATGCTTTTTAACCCAATAAATTGCGAAGTGTTGGCCCTAGTTTCTCATAATTAAATTCAAAACCTGCATCACGTATTTTTTGGGAAGAAACCTGACTTCCAGATGTGAGTATTATAGACATTTCTCCAAAAATCAATTGCAATAAAAAAGAGGGAATCTTGGGCATAAAAAAAGGTCTTTTCAATGTTTTAGCTAAGATTTTTGAAAACTGCTGATTTGTTATTGCTTCTCCTGAGACGGCATTGTAAGCACCTTTTACATTTGAAGTCTCTAAAGCATGCAGATACATGCGACACAAATCATCTATATGTATCCAAGGCATGTATTGGGAACCGCTAGCAATAGGGGATCCCATACCCAATTGAAAAGGAAGCAACATTTTTTGCAAGGCACTTCCTTTGGAACTCAATACTATTCCTGTTCGCAATGCCACAGTACGAATACCCAAATCTGAAATTTTAGCAACCGATGCCTCCCACTGTTTACATATATTAGCTAAAAAATCCTCCGCAGCTGACATGTCTTCGGTAAAATTGACTTCCGTTGTTTGGCTACCATATATCCCTGTAGCAGAAGCAGAAATAAAACTTTTTACGCTGTGTTCTTCCTCAGAAAGAAGTTTGAACAACAAAGCTGTTGAAACAGTTCTACTCTCTAATATGGCATTTTTTCTCGTAGCAGTCCACCTTCCTGATGCTACATTTTCTCCTGCCAAATGAATAATACCCTCTACATGATCTAAACAATTAGAATCTACTTTTTGTGAAGCAACATCCCAAGTATAATATTTTATGGATGCCGTGTTTTTCTTCTTCTTCCGAGTTAAAATAGAAATTCCATACCCTTTTTCTTGTAGCAATGCAATCAAAAAAGTACCGATCATTCCTGTTCCACCTGTTAATAGAATATTTTTCTTCATAGTGTAAAAATAAACAACAGCAACAATATGATAAAGAAAGATTCCTAAATATCTCTAAAAATTGTAACTTGACTACAACTAAAAACTATATACTTTATGGACTACAAAATGATTACAAATCAAATAATCGAAGTTACAAGCACTTATGGATTGAAGTTATTAGGTGCAATTGGTGTATGGGTTATTGGATCTATGGTGATAAAAGGCATCTCTAAAACTTTTTCTAAAATACTTGAAAAAACAACTGCAGACCCTACATTAAAACCTTTCTTAAACAGTATAGTAGGGGTGCTATTAAAAGTTTTATTAGTAATTACAGTACTCACCATGGTGGGCATAGAAATGACCTCATTTGTTGCCATATTAGGAGCCGCTGGTTTGGCAGTTGGAGTTGCTCTCTCGGGAACCTTACAGAATTTTGCAGGAGGTGTGATTATTCTTTTATTCAAACCTTTTAAGGTAGGTGATTTTATCGACGCACAGGGCTATCAAGGGGTTGTTTCAGAAATTCAAATATTCAATACGGTTCTCACATCCTTAGACAACAAAACCATCATTGTTCCCAACGGAGGATTGTCTACATCGTCTTTGACGAATTATTCAGTGGAACCTTTTAGGAGGGTAGATTTTACTTTCGGAATCGGTTATGGTGACAGTACTGAAAAAGCTCGAAATGTATTGCAGTCATTGATTGATGAAGACTCAAGAATACTTCAAGATACTGAAGCACACAAACCCTTTGTAGCAGTTTCAGGTCTTGGTGACAGTTCTGTTGATTTTGTAGTGCGTGTCTGGACAAAATCAGAAGACTACTGGGGCGTGTTTTTTGATATGAATGAAAAAGTGTACAATCGTTTTAACTCCGAAGGCCTCAACATACCTTATCCTCAAATGGATGTGCACCTGCACAAACAATAATAAAGCGCTTAAAACTACTTAAAAAAGTCTTGAACGATGGTGTTCAAGGCTTTTGTCTATTGTCTGTATAGAGATTTATAATTCTTTTACTTGATTGTTTAACAACCAGCCTTTTTTACCATCTTCCAATTTGATTTGCAACCAAACATCTACTCTATCAATAATTTTCACTTTGGTCCCTTCATGCAATTCAAAAACCTCTTCACTTATTTGAGAAGGGGCGCTTTTTACTCCTACTTTGGCTTCAAACAAAATAGCTTCACTCGTGTTTTGTGTGGTATTATATTGTGAAATTGAAAATGAAAGCGAAAAGATTAATAAAAACAATCCAACTGTACTCCCAATAAAATATAGTCTTTTTCGAAGAGGGACAAATGAAAAATAAAACAATAAAAAACAAATGGCTGTCAAAAAAGAGCCGAACACCGCCAAATACGCCCATTGGTCAAATGACAAACTTTGTACATAGTCAGACTCTATTCTTTGTAGAAATGTCTTTGGTAAAGCTTCTATTACATCAATAGTCATACGTTTGGCATAGGTCAAATTTGTAAGAATATCCTCATTTTTTGTGGGATTTAATTGCAATGCCTTTTCATAATTGTAAATAGACGCAGCCACTTCGTTCATTTTGTAATAAGCATTTCCTAGATTGTAATACAATTCCGCAGAAACAGCCCCAGTTTGTTCGATGGATTCGTAAATCTCAATGGCTTCGTCATATGATGAGTTTCTATACAATTCATTGGCTTTTTCGAATTGTGATTTAACATCTTGAGCAACAGCTGTTGTATTAAAAAACAGCACAAAAAAACCAAATAAAGCAACGCTACTAAAAGGTGTTAAACATAATCTTTTCGCCGAGTGTATAAGTGAATACATACTATTTATCGTTTTTTTGTACTGTTTATATGTTTTAAAGTTGTTTGTCCAATGCCGCAATAACCTCTTTGGCTTTCGAAAACTCCTCATGCATCATGACATCTGTAACTGGTGCATAACGAGCAAAATCACAGTCATTGAGAACTGCTATAAAGTCATCTATTGAAGATATACTAACAGCCCTATCTTCTAATAGTTCTCTAATGTATTCTTTTGAAATCTCTGAAGTTTCAATTTGTAATTTTGCTTTTAGGTAATTGTATAAGGCTTTTTCTAATGCGATGTAGAACGCTTCTTTTTTACCGAGTTGTTTCTTGGCTTGGGATAAATATTTTCGAGCCAGTTTATCCGCTTTTCTAGTTCGCGAACCTATCAAATCATTCGCGCGTTGTTTTTGTTTTTTTCCTACAAACACTCCCAGAGGAATACTCAGAAGTGGTAGCAATAACAAACCATAAAAAAGAGGTGATTTGAAAAAATCTTTTTTAGAGGTGGACTCAAAAACTGTATGGTTTGAAATGTATCGGAAAGACTCATTAGCTTTGACCAATTGTTGTGTTGGCAATGTATTTGAACCTGTTGTACTGCGGAGCAGTTCTTTTCCTTCTGTAACGTTTACATAAATCGGATCCGATACCAAAGTATGGTATTTCTTTTCTTTAGGATTGAAATAAGAAAAACTAACTCTTGGTATTTTATACTTTCCCTTAAACTCGGGAACGACAGTATACTGATCAAAAACTTCCCCTTGTAAACCGCGAATTCCTGAAATAGCGGTGCGTAACTTTTCTTGATGTTCAGGAGCGTACACTTCCAATTCTTTAGGTGTAGATAAACTAGGTATCTCAAACAGTTTGAGGTTTCCTTTACCTTTAATTTTTACTTTTAATTGAGTAGATTCATTGGCTTTTAAAAAGGGTTTACTCGTTGTTACTGCTAAAGAAAAGTCTCCAACAGCTCCATTGAAGTCAGCTGGTTTTCCCTGTTCTGGAAGAGGCTTAACTTGTATAGTTTGTTTGAAGGTTTTGAAAGACTTTCTAATATTTCTTGTGATTGGATTTCCAAAAAAATCACCTCGCCCCGTTGGAACTGCTAAAATCAAATCTGTTCGAATGGGCTCTAAGTACAATTTTCCTGATTTTTGTGGAATCAAAACAGTTTTCTTAAGAGTAAAATAACGATAATCTTCACCATCGTATTCGCCATTCTTGGCTTGTATTTGATCTATTTTAATCTCTTGATTCCAAAATCCTTTATACGCAGGAAGTTCCTTAAAATCAAAGTCATTGATTCCTATTTTATTGCTAAAATACAAGCGGTATTCTACATAAATACCTTCACCTACATAAGGCTTTTTATTTGAAATTAATACTTCTAAATGTACATTTTGATTCGCTATATAATCCGGGTCGTTGGGATCTTTTGGCAATTCAGTTGCAGCAACAACTGCAATATCAATAGGGTTTGATTGGATTCGTTTTCCTTTGTATTCTATAGTAGCTCCTTGAATTTTGAGCGCTCCTTTTTTTAAAGGTGTTACAATGTAGGTATATGTTTGTGCATAGGAAGACTTTCCGTTGATCCAAGACTGATTTACAGACTGACTAGGGCCTCCCAACACTTCGAAATCTTTAAAACTAGGTGGAGCAAAATGATCACCACCTTGTTTGTCAATCGTAAATTCAACACGTAGCCGCTGGTTCACACCTAATTTTTTCTTGCTAACTTTTGTGGTAAAATTTACCTGAGCTAAAGAAATTGTTGTGCAAAAAAGCCACAATATGTTTAAAAAATTTGATTTCATCTCTATTCAATTTTAAGATTCTTCAACGTCAGACACGTATTACCAATCTTTTTCTTGTGTTCTTTTTGGGCCTTTCACTTTTTGAGCATTGACCTTCTTTTGTGTTTTTTGTTCTTCGTTGCGCATGGTTTCTAACAACTGTTGCATTTGAGCAGGAGACATTTTTCCAAGTTGAGGTTTGGATGGTTTCTTTTCGTCTTTACCTTCTTTTTTATCTTTTTCCTTATCCTGGTTTTGGTTTTTGTCCTCGTTTTGGTCTTTGTTTTTGTCCTGGTTCTGGTCTTTGTTTTTGTCCTGGTTCTGGTCTTTATTTTTGTCTTTGTCCTGGTTCTGATCTTTATCTTTATTCTGATCTTTATTTTCAGAATTTTGTTGTTGCTCCTTTTTCTTTTTAGCTTCTTCTAATTTTTCTTTCAATTCCAAAAGAGGAGCATCTGTTGGATATTGTTGCAAACCTTTATCAACAGTTGCAATGGCTTTTTCCAATTTACTATATACAAACTCTTTAGCTCCATTGTCAAAAAATCCTTTAGCAGATTGTTGTGCAAAGCAGGCTGAGCCAAATAATAACAGATAAATATAGATTACTTTTTTCATTTGTTTTGTATTTCGATAACATCTTGTAGATGTTGCATATATTCTTTGTAATTGGATACTGTAACGTCTTTTTCAAGCGCCTCATCTAAAAGTTTTAAAGCTGCGTCAAATCTATATGAATTTACAAGTTTATCGGCCTTTTTCTTCATTCTTTTTGCATATTCAGAGGGTGGAGGTGGTTTGTTTTTTTCTTTGTCGTCTTGTTGTTTCTTTAATGCTTTAATTGCATAGGCTAAATTGTAACGCGATTCGTCATCAGAAGGATTATTTCTCAAGCTATTTTTATAAGCAGCAATAGCTTTATCATACGCTTTTTCAGCCATATGAACATTTCCTAAATTGTGATAGGCAGCAGCTTTTTCACTCTTTATCTCTGTACTTTGCGCTGCCAACTCAAACTGAGGTACAGCCTCTTTGTAATTCTTTTGATCAAAAAGGGCATTTCCTAAGTTGTAAGCTCCTTTGTAATAGGTTCCTGAAGCCTCTAATGCTTTCTTGTAAGAAACAACAGCCTCAGCACTCTTATCTTCTTTAAAAAGAGTATTTCCTTCTCTTACAAAGCTACGCGCAACCCTTTTTTGAACAATCGTATCTGTCTGCCCATAACTTGCAGACAAAAAACATAGAAAAATTAACAATTGTACTGTTTTCATCTTTTGTATTTGTTTTAAACAATATTTCTTTCCCTAATTAGAAAATTGTTATGATTGCTTTTTTTCGTTGAATAAATCTACTTTTTGCAACCACTTGGTCTTTTTCTCATACAAGAATGTATCCAATAAAATAAAAAACAATCCAATGGCTACAAACCATTGAAATTGATCTTTGTAATCTGAGAATTGCTTGGTTTCAAACTCGTGTTTTTGTGCGTTAGAAACTACTTCTATCAACTTATCTACCGTCGTATTCGTCGTATTGCCATCGATATAAAAACCGGAAGCCTTTTCTGCAATACCTCTCAATACTTCTGGATTTCTATGAGTGATTACTACCTCTCCATCCCTGTCTTTTTTGTAAAAACTTCTACCGTTTGCTTTTACAGGTATAGGTCCCCCTTTTTCTGTACCAACACCAATGGTAAAAACTTTGATTCCTTCCTCTGAAAGAGATTCAGCCAATTCAATGGTATTCGACTCGTGGTCTTCTCCGTCTGAGAGGATTACCAAAAATTTATTGGTTTGTTCTTCGTTGTTATAATAAGTCTTGGCTAAATTCAATGCCTCATTGATAGCAGTTCCTTGACTAGAAACCATATCAGGATTCGCATTTTGCAAAAACATATTGGCAGAGGCATGATCTGTTGTTATAGGTAACAATGGGTATGCATTTCCTGCGTATACGATCACTCCAATACGATCACTTCCTAATCTTTCAATTGTCTTAGCTATCAATTGTTTGGATTTTTCAAGTCTATTTGGTGCAATATCTTCAGCAAGCATACTCTTTGAAACATCCAAAGCAAACACCAAATCGACTCCTTCTCTTTTGATTGTTTTCAACTGAGTTCCCATCTTAGGATTCACCAAAGAGAGTATCAAAAATGAAAAACTTAACAATAAAACTAATAATTTCAATCCTGCTTTAAAAAAAGAATGGTTGGGAGCCAATTGCTCCAACAATCCCAACTTAGAAAAGGTTCTTTGTGTTTTTTTTCTCCACCAATAAACAGTAAAAAAGAGCACTACCAACAAAGGTAATAGTACAAATAAATAAAAATAGCTCGGTGTCTCTAGTCTATACATAATCTCTTTTACACTTAAATAAAACTTCTAAAAACTGTATTTCGCAACACATACTCCAATAAAAACAAAACCATTGATGCCAACACAAAAAATCGGAATTGTTCTTGGTAATTATAATACTTAAACTCTTCTATTTTTGTCTTTTCAAGTTTGTTTATCTCTTGGTATATCGATTGTAATTTAAGGTTGTCAGTCGCTCTAAAATACTTTCCATTTGTTTCCGAAGCGATATGTTTGAGCAAGGCTTCGTCAATCTCTACTTTTTGTTTTCTGTATTTCAAGTTTCCTCTAAAATCTTTTGCATAGGGAAATAAAGCCATTCCGTTGGTACCAATTGCAATCGTATATACTTTTATATTCAATTCTTTTGCCAATTCGGCTGCGGTTCTTGGATCTATAAAACCTGCAGTATTTACCCCATCCGTTAGGAGGATAATTACTTTACTTTTGGCTTTACTATCTTTCAATCGATTGATGGAAGAACCCAATCCCATTCCTATTGCGGTACCGTCTTCAACTTGACCATATTCTATAGAACGTATCGTATTTTTAACAATTCTCTTATCACTCGTAATGGGTGTTTGTGTGTAACTCTCTCCTGCATAAACAACGATTCCTATACGGTCATTTGGTCTTTGTGAGACAAAATTTGAAGCCACTTTTTTTAGTGCTTCTAAACGGTTGGGTTTTAAATCTTTCGCCAACATACTCCCAGAGACATCAATTGCCATGACGATATCAATTCCTTTGTTAGATTTTGTTCGTTTGCTGATCTCTACATTTCTAGGTCTTGCCAATGCGATAATCAATAAAGCAATTCCTAAAAGACGTAAAACATATAAACTGTTCTTTAGGATGGGCAATACCGAAGTTTCTTTTTCAAAACCTTTTGTGGTAGTTACTTTCAAAGTTGCTGCTTGTTTTTTATGACTATACACAAACCACACTATCAACAATGGAAGCACGAGTAGCCCCCATAAAAAGTGGGGTGAAACGAATTCAAAATTGGACCAGTTCAACATGTTATTCTAATTCTATAGTTATGGATTGTTTTATGGTTTCTAGTAAAGCAGCTGTTTCAGAATCACTATCCAAATGCTTGGTAAATACTTGCCAAACATTCCTGTCTGAAGAAAAACCTAACAATTGAAAACGAATGAATTCTCCGGAGTATTTGTAACTTCCTGATAAAGAAACCCCTTGTAAACCATTTGCCAAATTCACTGGACTTCTTTCATATTCAAAATCTTCAATACCTGAATTGTCTTGCATTGCTTCTACAGTTGTTTGCAATACTTGTTCTATATCGGGACTAACCTGAGCAGTATATTTTAATGCTGTAATCGCTATCTGTGTTTTTTTAGAGCTATCTTCATAAGAATATTCTTTTAAATCCGCGAGTACACTTTTAACTTGTTGTGGTACTTTATCATTTTGCAAAGAAATCGACACAGGCGCTTGTAAACTCAAAGCAGGTACCCCGAAGGTTTGAACCTGCCACAAATTTGTTGTTGTTTCTTGCTGAGGCATCTTTGGAGTAATCATTGCTTTGACCACCTTATTATTTTTAAAAATAGTATATGAAAACATTCCAATAGCTATCAATAATATGGCAATAATTCCCGCAAAATAATAAGTTCTTTTACTTATTTTTTTAGACACTACTGGTTGATTTTCTTTTTCTAATTTTTCTCTTTCTAAGGCAACTGCTTGTAATCTTTGATTGTGAGGAGTTAACACCTTCTCTAAATCTTTTACTAAGTAAGCTGCCAAAGAACGATCTTGATTGATGTCGTGAAGAGCCGGACGTAATTTTGCAAATTTCACAAAATCTGCATGTTTGAAAAACTGTTCAATGGAGCGAATTGTTTCTTTTGAAATACCGATTTTTGCTTTCTCATTCTCTGCATTGATAAGTTCCAATAACTCCGCAGTAGTTGCCTCAAGTGTTGATACATTCACTTCACGCCCTAGGTAAACCCTTAGAATTTCTGTCAATTCGATATAATATTCCTTGATCTGATTTTCTTCCAATAAAGATTTACTATCTAAAAGCTCAAATTTTTCAAAGGCTTCTTGAAAAGCAGGAATCAATTTGACACGCTTTTTAGTTGCAGTAATTTCTTTCTTTTTCACAAAAAGATATACCGTTAAAACCAATAATAAAATTCCAACAAACAAATAAACCCAAAGTAAATAGGGTTTGATATCATCAAATACAAAAGGTTCCTCTGCAATAGCCTTGTTTGGAAATGGTTTTTGTTGTAACGTATCGACAGCAACAGTAGCTACTGCCATAAGAATAGAATCCGTAAAATAAGCTTTTTGATTGACAAACAACTCTTGTTTAGGGATATAAAAACTTCCGCTATCAAAACCTGTTAGAATGTATTTTTTACTAAGGGATTGCTCCAAAGTATCGACCTTTTCAGAAGTAATCAACTCCAAGCTTCCTAAATTTTCCAATTCAGGAAAAATCACAGCATCTTTTTGGTTTACTTCAATAGTAAATTTAAACTGCTCCCCTATTCGTATTTGTAAAGTATCTGTTTTTACCTGAAGTCTAACGTCTTCTTGGGAAATTCCGTAGAAAAAAGACAAAAATAAAATATATACGAAGTGTTTTTTCATGTGTTTTCTATTGCAAGACGCTTCAAACGCCATGGTATTAATTTCCTTTTTGCTTAAAGTAACCAAGTAACTTTTTTACATAACTTTCATCGACACGTGTGTGGATAACTCCTGCGCCACTCTTTGAAAAAGTATCTTCAAAAAAGGACTTGTTTTCATTGTAATGGGACTGATAAGCCGTTCTTACCTTTTGTGATTTGGTATTGATTAATGTGGTCTTTCCAGACTCAGCATCCAACATGGGAACCAACCCCAAATTAGGAAGTGATTCATCGTGTTTGTCATAGATTCGAATTCCCGTAACGTCGTGCTTTTTACCTGCAATTTTAAGGGTTTGTTCGTAGGACATGTCCATAAAATCAGATAGTACAAATACAATCGCTTTCTTTTTCAACACATTGGATAGATAACGCAACGCCTCATCTATGTTGGTTTGTTTGCTTTTCGGTTGAAACTCAATCAGTTCTCGAATAATTCGCAATACATGGCTTTTTCCTTTTTTAGGAGGTATAAACAATTCAACAGTATCGGTAAATAAAATCAATCCGACTTTGTCATTGTTCTGAATGGCAGAAAAAGCAAGTGTCGCAGCAATTTCTGTAAGCGTATCTTTTTTGAACTGTGACTGTGTCCCGAAAAATTCTGACCCACTAATATCAACCACAAGCATCATTGTCAATTCACGTTCTTCTTCAAAAACCTTGACAAAAGGTTGATTGTAGCGTGCTGTTACATTCCAATCAATATTTCGTATGTCGTCACCAAACTGATATTCCCTTACCTCGCTAAAGGTCATACCTCTTCCTTTAAAAGAACTGTGATATTCTCCAGAAAAGATATGATCAGAAAGGCGGCGCGTCTTTATTTCTATTTTACGCACCTTTTTTAATATTTCTTTTGTTTCCAAAGTACTTTGTAAAAGTGATTGTTTAGTGAATTTGTTGTTGTTTCGTCAAAGCTTAACTGCAATATAGTTAGACGAGTGTCTATGGCACTTCGACTTCATTCACTATTTTGCTGATGATATCCATTGAGGATATATTTTCTGCTTCTGCCTCATAGGTAACACCTATTCTATGGCGCAATATATCGTATACAACCGCTCTCACATCTTCTGGAATCACATAACCTCTTCTCTGAATAAACGCATAGCATTTTGCTGCCTGTGCCAAACTGATGCTTCCACGAGGGGATGCTCCAAAACTTATCAATGGTTTGAGGTCTTTCAAATTGTATTTTTCAGGATAACGCGTTGCAAAAATGATATCCAAGATGTATTTTTCAATCTTTTCATCCATGTACACTTCTTTAACAGCCTCTCGCGCCTTGATAATCTGATCCAAGGAAACAACTGGGTTTATAGAGGCAAAACCTCCATTTAAATTAGCACGCATAATCATTTGTTCTTCCTCAAGTTTTGGGTAATCAATTACCACTTTCAACATGAAACGATCCACCTGTGCTTCAGGTAAAGTATAAGTACCCTCTTGTTCGACCGGGTTTTGGGTTGCCATAACCAAGAATGGTGCTGGCAATGCAAACGTTTCTTCACCGATAGTTACTTGCTTTTCTTGCATAGCTTCTAACAATGCTGATTGGACTTTAGCGGGAGCTCTGTTGATTTCGTCTGCTAAAACAAAATTTGCAAATACAGGACCTTTTTTGATTTCAAATTTATTCTCTTTCATGTTGTAAATCATCGTACCTACAACATCCGCTGGTAATAAATCTGGTGTAAATTGTACCCTGCTAAATGCACCGTCTACTGCTTTCGAAAGTGTATTGATGGCAAGTGTTTTTGCTAAACCTGGAACCCCTTCCAAAAGTATGTGTCCGTTTCCTAGAAGACCTATCAACAATCTATCGACCATGTTTTTTTGACCGACAATTACCTTTTTCATTTCAGATTTTAACAAATCAATAAAAGCACTTTCTTTTTCTATTTTTTCATTAATCGCTCTTATGTCCACGCTTGTTTTTTGTTCTTCCATCTATTTTGAATAGTATTTGTGAGATATTACTTGATTTTGAATTTCACAAAACTAAACTTTTGTTAGTATCTTACTGTTAAAATTTGGTTAAAGAAGAATTGCATAATCTCCTTCTCTGTAGGGCTAGAATACTGCTAAATGACATGTTATTATAAAATTAACTAACATATTCTTTGGTTATATAATTTAATTTATTAATATTTGTTACAACTAAAACCTTTTTAACTAAACAAACTAACATAAAAAAAGAGTCTTTTCGAAGACTCTTTTTTTGTTTTTCAACAGGGTTTAATAAGTATTTGTGGTGTTAAAATCTTTAAAATGCAATTAATCCTCGTAAGTAAATTTAGTTGATATTACACTTTCTATTTCACCGTCCTCTCCATCCGTGGCTGTAACCATTACTGATGTTGGATAGTCTTTAGAATCATAGATATACTTTAAATTAATCGTATACAACAGATTACCTTCTTCATCTTTATATGCTATTTTACTTAAATTATTTACTGGAAATAATTTTCTCGCTTTTACTATTTCTTCTACTTTTAAAGATGAACTCATAATCAAATCAACATTGTCTAAAATGTCTATTATTCCCGCTGATTTCAATGTGTAATAAAATGGATTTGGAGCATCGTCATATGACAAAGATGCTGTATAGATTTTATCAACATAATAGTATTCATAATATCCTAAATCTGAATTGTATTCGTTGAGTTCTTCTACATTAAGAGTTTCATCTATATCTCCATAAATATTTTTCAAGTTATCCTCTGCGTCATACAAGAATACAACACTTGACTCACCTTCTTCTTTGATTGAGTTTAGGGAACCGTAAGAATTATATCCCATTTCAATAGTAACCTCTTCACCTCAATTACTTATTGTAGATAGTGTCATAGATTTCATAAGTTTCGCATCTACATCACCGCTAGCTTCATTAAATTTATCTGACACAATGTTGCTTGAAAAGCTAAATAAGGTTAAATAAACAATGAGAATTATTAATAAAGAACTGTGTTTTATTTTAATGAGATTTAAACTCCTGAACTTCCATCGTTTTTCCATCATATACTCCGTATGTAAAATATGATACCCAATCACCTAAATTTACGTATTCGGAATGCATACCGATATCTAATTTCATAGGAAGATGCCTGTGACCAAAAACAAAATAATTGTAGTGTTTCTTTGCTAAGATTTCTTTGGCATATAAAATCAACCATTCTTTGTCTTCTCCGAGATAAACGATGTCCTCATCACCAGATACCATTTTGTTTTTTACAGACAAATATTGTCCGAATGCCATTCCTATGTCTGGGTGCAACCATCTAAACAACCATTTACAAAGAGGGTGTGTGAAGACTTTTTTTAAGCGCTTGTAGCCGTAATCACCAGGTCCTAATCCATCTCCATGTCCTATATAAAAAGTATGATCTCCAAACGTAAACTCTTGAGGTTCATGATAAACAGGTATAGTCAACTCTTTTTCAAAATAATCTCGCATCCATAAATCGTGATTTCCAACAAAAAAATGAACAGGGATTCCCATATCTCGTAATTCTGCTATTTTACCTAATACACGAATAAATCCTTTGGGTACAACTGTTTTATACTCAAACCAAAAATCAAATAAATCTCCAAGTAAAAAAACACAAGTAGCATCTTCTTTAATAATATCCAACCACTGAACAAACAACTGTTCTCTTTGGTAACTTTTGGCTGCTGTAGGTGCTCCGAAATGTTGATCAGAGGCAAAATATACTTTGTGTTTTGTGTTCAATTTCTATGGTTTTTATGCAAATATACTTTTTTTGAACAAGCCATCGCAACAAAGTAAAACAAGTCTACTTTTTGACCTATCTATCAATGAGTTCTTTGATGACGTTAGTTATTAACTTGGTTTTCAAGTTGTAACACCATTTGAATCATATTGTCTTTTTTATTGTTTTCTCGATGAAAATCTACTTCATCAAAAACATGTCTTATGATAAGTACTTTAAGGTAGTGTTTAAGAATAGCTCTACGATTGCTTGTAAGGTTCCAAGACACCTTACCGTGTGCGGCAATGTAAGCATCTAAAATCTCTGAATTTGTATCCATTTCTTGAACAAATGCTTCCACTCCTTCTTTTAGAATACGTGTTCTGTGTCTATCTGCATAATCAAAAGAAAAAGAAGACACATTATAGACGTATTTATTTTCTAAATATTTTGTCGTATCAATTGGGACGAAAACATCCGGAATAATACCTCCTCCACCATAAACATGTTTTCCTCCTGGTGTGGTATATTTTAAAGAATCTGATACCTTAATACTATCCTTCGATAACAACTCCCCATTGATAAATCGGTTTTCAAAATTCGCTGCATAAGCCTCCGAACCATCCATCTCATAAGGTTTCTGAATAGATCTACCTGTAGGTGTAAAGTACCTTGCAATGGTCAAACGGACTGCAGATCCATCCCCTAATTGACGTTCTTGTTGTACCAAACCTTTACCAAAAGAACGCCTTCCGACGATCACTCCTTTGTCATTATCTTGAAGAGCTCCAGCAAAAATTTCACTAGCTGACGCAGATCCTTCGTCAATCAGTATGTACACAGTTCCCTCTTCAAAATTTCCTGAAGCCGTTGCAAAAAACTCCTCTTTTTTTCCATTTTTACTCTCCGTAAAAACAATCAGCTTTCCTTCTGTTAAAAATTGATCTATTATTTGATTGGCAATATGAATATAACCTCCACCATTTTGCCTTAAATCAACTACTAAATTTTTTGCTCCTTGCTCCTTTAAAACCAACAATTGACCTTCAAAATCCGATGCAGATGTCAATGCAAAACGATCTAATTTTAAATACCCCAAACTATCGGTCAACATATAAGCAACCTCAGCACTTTGAATTTTTACTTTATTCCTTTTGATAGAAAAAGTCAAAATATCGGTACTATCTCTTCGATATACATCTAACAATACTTCAGATTCTTTAGGCCCTTTTAATATTTTGACAATATCACTACTCCCAAGACTTCTATTGTAAAGCGTATCTTTACCAGCCATAAGAATTCTATCACCTGCCAATAAACCCGCTTTTTCTGACGGCCCCTCTTTTATAACATGCGTAACTACCAATGAATCTTTATGCATTTTAAACTGAACTCCAATGCCTTCAAAATCACCTCTAAGATTTTCTGAAGTACCCAAGAATTGTTCTTTAGGTATATAGGCCGAATGAGGGTCTAATTTTCCAATCAACTCATAAATAACCTCATCAATTATTTGCTCTGAATCAATACGATCAACATAATCGTTTTCAATAAATTGTAAAAGTTTTTTCAGTTTGTTTCCTTGACTCGTCCTTTCTTCAAAAAAAGAAGAACCCTCAGAAAAATTAAAAACACTTCCAATATAAATACCGATAACGATTGCTATTGAAAAATAAAGGGGGAGGTTGTTTCTAGTGTTCATATCCTGAAATGTGTATAACTTCGATACCCGACTGTTTTAGAAATTTAACCCCTGAAAGGTCTTTGTATGCGTGAGCGTAAACAATACGGGTAATTCCAGATTGTAAAATGAGTTTGCTGCAATCTCTGCATGGAGAAAGTGTGATATACAGTGTTGCTCCCTTACAAGATTGTGTAGAGGCAGCAACTTTTAATATGGCATTGGCTTCTGCATGTAAAACCATCCATTTTGTATTGCCATCTTCATCTTCACAACAGTTATCAAAACCTGTTGGAGCTCCATTAAATCCATCAGAAATAATCATTCTTTCTTTTACAATCAAAGCGCCAACTTGCTTGCGTTCACAATGCGAGAGTTTGGCCCATTCAAATGCCATTCTAATGTAGGCATGGTCGTATTTTAATTGTTTTGCATCTGTCATAAATAACACGTTTAGTACTTGTGGATATTTTACTCCTCAAGCCAACCATAATTTAAAAATCGTAAAAAAAAATCACTATACCTAATGGTCTATAAAAACAATTAAAACACACTTAAAAACGCATCGTAACGTTCAATTAGCATAGGTATTGCTATACCAATCACAATGGAAGATAATACGATAATCCAATCTCTCTTCGCTACTCTGAATAAATTGTGTAACAAAGAATACACAATACTAATTCCGACTACAACTAACAGTTGTGCTGCTTCTATCCCGAGAGAAAACTCTAAAAGAGGGACTAATTTTGATTCACTCGCATCGAGCAACATCTTAAAATAGAACGAAAACCCCAGACCGTGAATCCATCCAAAACAAAAAGATATAAACAAGACTATTTTGGACAAACCGCCATTCTTAGTTCCTGAAAACACATTTATTAACGCTGTAATAACTATTGTTAATGGAATTAAAAACTCAACAAATCTTGGGTCTGCAGCTATAAATTTGTACGCAGATAATGCCAAACTTAAACTATGTCCAATAGTAAATGAAGTTACCAACCACAACAATGCTTTCCATTGTTTGAAATTATAAGCAACAACGAGTACTATTAAAAAAAGAATATGATCGTACGCATTTAAATCGAGCACATGTTCCAAACCTAGTTTGAAGTAAAGAAAAAAGTCTTGCATTTATATATATTTTTACCAAAAATAGAAAAAAGCTTGTGATACTGTTATATTTAGAGTGATTTTAACGTTATATCGACTTATTTCTTAAAAATAAATGAATAATTTTGCAAAATTAACTAACTACTAACAACTTCAGATGCGTTTATTCTTTCCTTTATACATTTCACTCATAATTTTCTCCGCTTGTAAAGAAGCTGAAACCAAGGAAAAAACTCAAGAAAAACCGATTCAAAATCAAAACATTCAGACGGTTAAAAAAACTAATAACACATCAAAATCAGTAGACACGTCAAATATGTCTTTTTTTGAAGGTGGAAGCATTCTGATTGGATCTGATACTGGAGCTGCTAATGAATTACCAAAGTTTGAAACAACAGTTGCTCCTTTTTACCTAGACAAAAACTTGGTATCGGTAGCAGATTTTAGAGCGTTTGTGACTGCAACTGGCTATAGAACGGAAGCAGAAAATTTTGGGGATTCTGGAGTCTTTGATTTTAAAGAAGAAAGATGGAACTTGATAAAAGGGGTAACTTGGGAATATCCACTTGGTGAGACAAATCCCAAAGCCAAAGACAATCATCCAGTAACGCATGTAAGTTGGAACGATGCCAAAGCCTATGCAGCTTGGGCAGGAAAAAGGCTACCAACCGAATACGAATGGGAATTTGCAGCAAAAAACGGAAAAAACAATCGCTATCCTTGGGGAGAAAATCCCATGTTGAATGGCCGTCATATGGCCAATGTATGGCAAGGAAATAAAATTCAAAATGCAAAAGTATTGGATGGATTTAAATTGACCTCTCCGATTGGTCATTATGGAAAAACTCCGGCAGGACTTACAGATATGAGTGGTAATGTTTGGCAATGGTGTGAAGATGTTTACGCTTCTTATCCAGGAAACCCAAACCCTGAAAGAGCAGTACCAAATGTGCGTGTCACTAGAGGAGGTAGCTTTATGTTTGATGGAGCTCTGGAAAAGAGTTTTACAACAACTTTTAGATCTAAAAACTCAATTGATACTTCTTTGTTTAACACAGGATTTAGATGTGCCAAATAATCATAATTGGCTCCTTATTACTTATTTTACAAACACTCTATGAATACCAATCGCATAAATTATTTTTATTTTCTTCACTTGATTGTGTGCGTGTGTTTTATGTTTTCTTGTGCTAAAGAAACCAAAAAAGAGGGTTATCAAAAAATGTCTAATAGGAATACAGAAAATGTGTTTGTATCTGACAAACTAATTCCTGACAGCCATTTTTTGGGAGACAAAACTTGTAAGGAGTGTCATCAGAGTGAATACGAAAAATGGCAAGGTTCACACCATGATAAATCCATGCAAATTGCAACTCGTGAAACAATTCTAGCAGATTTTAAAGGAGAATCTTTCAATAGCCAGGGTGTTTATTCTCGTTTTTACAAAAAAGACGGTGATTTTTATGTAAATACAGAAGGACCTGATGGAAAAAACCAGGACTATAAAATCGAATATGTGTTTGGTTTTACCCCTTTGCAACAATACATTGTAAAATTCCCAAACGGACATTACCAATGTTTGCGAACTGCTTGGAATGTCAAAAAGAAAAAATGGTACGATTTATACCCCGACTTTAAGGTGGTTCACTCGGAATGGCTCCACTGGTCTCGTGGTGGATTGAACTGGAACAACATGTGTGCCGATTGTCACTCTACCAATGTCCGAAAAAATTACAAGCAAAAAGAACACAGTTACGATACTGAATTTGCCTTGATTAATGTTAGTTGTGAAGCCTGTCATGGGCCCGGTAAAGACCATGTAAACGCTGTAAATCAACTTGGAGAAAATTACAGGGACACTGGAACCATGAAAATGACCATGAATACCCCTCCCAAAGACTTGGTAGATCAATGTGCGCGTTGCCATATGCGAAGAGAACAAATTTCAGATAACTTCAATTTTGAGGGCACCATGTTGGATCATTACTATCCACAATTAATCACTCCAAATATCTACCACGAAGATGGACAAATTCTCGACGAAGACTATGTATATGGTTCTTTTGTTCAAAGTAAAATGTACCATAACAACGTAACCTGTACCAATTGCCACGACCCACATACCATGGAACGTAAGTTTGAAGGCAACAAGCTTTGTGCACAGTGTCACGTACCTGAAGTATTTGATACAGAAAAACACCATTTTCATCCCGTTGGAAGTGATGGAGCTCAGTGCGTCAATTGTCACATGCCAGGTAAACACTACATGGGGATTGACTTTAGGAGAGACCATAGCTTTCGTATTCCTAGACCTGACTTGTCAGTCAAATATGGAACCCCCAATGCTTGTACTGGATGCCACAAAGACAAAGACGATACCTGGGCAGAAAGTGTTGTACTAGAACGTTATGGAGAACGCGATTATATTCATTTTTCTGATTATCTAGTTCCTGGACTCAAACGAGCGCCCAATGCTCTTGAATCGCTAACTACTTTAGCTAAGAGTAAAGACATGCCTGAAATAGCCAGAGCATCTGCCATCAAAGAAATGAGTAATTACAGAAACCAAATCACGGTCAATGATCTATTACATTTTCTAAACGATACTTCTGCTTTAGTCAGAGCTAGTTCTATCGATGCATTGAACGAAATGTCAAACCCCGAATATCTCAATTCATTTTTTCCTCTGCTTTCAGATCCCAAAAGAAGTGTTCGTGTGAAAGCTTTCAATGCACTCGCTGCGATGGATGAAAATAAAATTCCTCAAAGCTATAAATCTGCATACCTTAAGGCTAAAAAAGAATATTTCAAACACCTAGGAGTGACCGCTGATTTTGTTGGGGGACGTATCAATAAAGCAAATTATATACTCAAAAAGGGCAATCTTCAAGCAGCTATAAAAGGTTATGAAAGTGCTTTGGAATTGGACAATATCAATAATATAGTGCGTACCAACCTCTCAAATCTGTACTATCAAAACAAACAATTTGACAAAGCAGAAGAGGCGTTTAAAACTATTATTTCTCAGGAGCCTGAATATGGAGCAACTTACTATTCGTATGGTCTTTTACTTGCTGAACTTCAGAGAACTAACGAAGCTATCATTCAAATGGAAAAAGCAACTAAATACTTACCTAACAACAGTAGAATCTATTACAATTTAAGTCTACTCTACGATAGCTTGCACAACACAGGTATGGCTGAAAAGACTATTCTACGTGGTCTGAAACAAGTACCGAATAATGAAAATTTACTGTACTTGTTAGCCTATCATTACGCGCAAAACAATGCTCCAATCAAAGCAAAAAATATTGGATTAAAATTAGTTGAATTATTTCCAGAAAATCCTCAATATTTTCAATTTTTACAACAATTGAATCAACAATAAATATTAAAAGCTCCTAGTTGTAAAAAACAGGGAGCTTTTACTTTTAAACACTCTTTATTTAGTCCAATGCAGCAGCAAGTGACAGCAATTGTATGTATTCTGAACGGTAACCAAATACATCTTTTCCTTTTGAATCTTTTGCAAGTTCAAGAAGAGAAGCATAGGTCATTGTTCCACGGTATTCTGAATTTCGCAACAACATTCCAAATCCTGCTACCGTACTTGCAAATTGAAAATTTTTTGATGCTTTTTTAAAAGGTATTGCTTCATTTTTAATTGTCTCTTTTAGCAATTTACTCGTTGCCTCTTTAGGTTTTTTGTAACGAAATTTAACTGTCGCCAATTCGTCATCATACCTCTTTGTTATACTATTTTTTACATTTTGATACTTCAAATCTGTATCGTCTTGTTCCTGAGAACTAGTAGGAACAATTTCATAAAATGCTACCACAGAATGACCAGCCCCTATTTCCCCGGCGTCTTTGTGATCATTTTGAAAATCATCTGCTGCTAAAAGTCGGTTCTCGTAACCAATCAAACGGTACTTTCGTACGACATTAGGATTGAATTCTACCTGTATTTTTACATCCTTTGCTAGGCTATATAAAGTACCTCCAAACTCTGTGACAAAAACTTTTTTAGCCTCCAAAACTGTATCGATGTAATAGTAATTCCCATTTCCTTTGTCCGCAATAATTTCCATTTTACTGTCCTTGTAATTACCCATACCATACCCAGTTACAGATATAAATATTCCTTTTTTTCGCTGATCTTCTATCAGAGATTCCATTTCGCTATCACTAGATTTTCCGATGTTAAAATCTCCATCAGTAGCTAAAATGATACGGTTATTACCTCCCTCTATATAATTTTCTTCTGCGACCTTGTACGCTAATTCTAATCCTTGTGCCCCAGCAGTACCTCCACTGGCATGCAAACGTTCAATTGCAGCTTGTATTTTGGCTTTCTCAGCTCCAGAAGTAGACGCTAACACAATACCACTACTTCCTGCATATACAACAATAGCAACCTTGTCTTTGGCGCGTAGCTGTTTCACAAGTAAACCAAAAGCTTTTTTTAGCACTGGTAATTTATTTGGAGCATTCATAGAACCTGAAACATCAATTAAAAAAACCAAGTTGCTAGCAGGTGCGTGTTTGACATCTATTTTTTTAGCCTGTAAAGCCACTTGTAAGAGTTGGTGGTTTTCATTCCACGGACAAGCAGCCAATTCCGTATGAATACCAAAGGGATGTTTTCCTTTAGAAGCTTTAAAATCATAGCTAAAATAATTGATCATTTCTTCAATACGTACCGCGTCTTTTGGAGGTTTATTTCCTCGTTGTAAATACGTTCTAATAGAACTATATGAAGCATTGTCGACATCTATAGAAAAGGTAGAAAGAGGTTCGTTTTTTGGATTTAAAAAGCTATTTTCTTTGAAGTGAGCATAGCTGTTTTTTTTCTTTCTAGGCGGTGTATAACACGACCTATATGGAATATCACGAACCGATAATTTTAATTTTCCACGTGTATACAGATGATGGGGAGGACTGAAAGGACGTTTTAAAGACACCGAAGAAGCATCTTCGAGTATTTCTGGATCTACAAGTGCATCATCTGGATCCTCAAGTGGATCTATAAATGAGAGTGGTGTATTTGGTCTATTTAAAACTACAGATAGCTGTGTGAGCTGGCTAACAACAGTAGTTACTTGAATATATCCTTCTAATGTAAACAACAGTGTATCACCTTTCTTTGCTTCAATTGCAAAGCTACCATTTGCGTCTGACATCGCTGAAATACCTATAGTTGTATTTCTAATAAGTACACCTTTTAAAGCCTTTGCTTCTGTATTTTTAATAGTTCCAGTAATTTTTGTGGCTTTTATTTTTGCCGACAATGGGGCAAACAGACATAAGAACAATGTGATAAATAGAATGTGTTTTTTCATGATTTTTAATTTTTAATGAAACAATCGTTTACTGTAGGATGCATGTTTTAAATAGATTCCATAAAAAAAGTTGAATAATATTTTTTATGTATCTTAAAACAGTGCTTATTCGACTCAAAAATAGAACCGAAAAGAGTGATGAAAAACTCCTAGAAATCTTCAGAGAAAGTGGCGATACCGAAGTTTTGGCTACTTTATTCAACCGTTACATACATTTGGTATACGGTGTATGTATGAAATATTTAAAAAATAGAGAAAATAGTCAGGATGCTGTCATTGAAATCTATGAACATATCTCCAAGCAGATTCCCTTGCACAAAATTCAAACGTTCAAAAGTTGGCTATATGGAGTGACACGCAACCATTGTTTGATGCAATTGCGCAAAGAAAAATCAAAAAGCAAGCAATTTGAGGACTATTCACGTTCTATTTATATGGAAAATAATGAAAAGGAGCATCCTATAGATAATATTAAGGAAAATAACTTTCTTAAAAACTGTATAGCACAGCTAAAAATAATTCAAAAACGTTGTGTTGAACTCTTCTATTATGAACAACAATGCTATAGAGAAATTGCTGAGGAACTAGAAATTGATGAAAAAAAAGTAAAAAGTCAATTACAAAATGCGAAGAGAAATCTAAGAATTTGTATGGAAAAAGACAAAGAATATGAAGCATCATAAAAATACATATAGACGATTTTTGGACTATCTAAAAGACCGACTTTCAAATCGTGAAAGAAATGCTTACGAACGAGAAACACTTTCAGATTCTTTTGAAAATGAAGCTATGGAAGGACTTGATATGTTGGAGATAAAACAGCAATTAGAGGATACTGAAAACCTGTTTAAAAATATCCAGGAGAAAGGGAAAAAACTCAATAAAAACTATTACTACGGGTATCGAATTGCTGCATCTGTATTGGTTATATTTGGTATTTCTGCTCTTATTTTTAACAGTGTAGATACCGACAAACAACAAGAAGAATTCTTTAATATCCCTCAGAATTTAATTGACATAGATGGTGACCTTATCCCAAACGATGATGCGAATATTGACGATAACGTAGATATTGACAAAGATTTAGACGAAAACCTTGAAAAAGATACTGATAAAGAAATTGAAGTAAACTATGAAGTTGAAGTTGCCAAAAACAGCAATGAAAACAGTAGCAAGAAAGGGGATACAAAATATAAAAGAAAGACTGAGATTTTAGATAAAATTGAAATCAATGAGCAAGTAATTGTAGAACCTAATTCATATGATAGTGAAGATGAATTGGAGGAACTAGTAATTGAAGAAACTAGCCGAGATGATATTGAAGATGAATTTGTGGAATCGGTTCAAAACAAACAGCATAGAGAAACCATTGTAAGGGAAAAAAACGATTCAAAAGGGAAGCATCCCATGCAAAAAATAAAAAATATACTTCCTGACAAACGAGAAACATTACAAAAAAAGCCTTCTAAAATCGAAAGAAATGCCTTGGAAGCGTTATCAAAAGAACAAGATGTAGAGAATGAAAAAATCATAGGACCCAATGTAAATAACCAAAAAAATAAAAATGTTGTTATTCCTGAAGATAGGAAAGCTATTTCTCCAATGGGAAACCTTGAAAACTTTAAAAACTGGTTATTTAATGAAGTGGATACTACTAGTAAAAGTTGGTTGCTACTTGAAGAATCTAATGTTATTTTAACTGTATCTAAAAACGGTTTAATCACTGATATACAGTATATTAACTCTAAAAATAAAACTATTAATAATGCGCTAGATACACTGTTTTTAAAAGCTGGAATTTGGAAACCAGCAATTAAAAAAGCTACATTTGTTCAAGATACAATCCACATAAAGTATATGAAAAAATGATGCAGTATTTAATCAATGAAAGTACAAGTATATTGGCAGTACTTTTTCTATTTATCACTTTTTTAATTTCAGTTATTGAAAAATTTGCTGACTTGAAAGGAACTTTTGCTTACATGATAGCAATTTTTGAAAAGACACTATTTGCTGCTATCGCTAAATTATTAATTTGGACATTGATCTGTTTGGAAATAGTGACTTTATTTTTCTTAACTGTCGGAGGCTATCAATTGATTTTCGACCAAACAAAAGAGAACGCAATTTTTGGAAGTATCTTGGCCACACTCACAATACTATCCATGTTGGTTGGTCAACGTATCGCAAAAGATTATGTTGGAGCCACTTCTTTAACCGTTTACTTTTTGGCAAGCATTACTGCTATTTATTTACTACAACACTAATTATAATTAAAAACTATTAAAAACAAATTAATAATAGTTTTTAATTATTTACTATACGTTAATTTAAGCTGTATTTCATCGGTTTTAAAGAAAAAACAATGTAATTATACATATTTATTATAAAAACCTCTTAAAAAGGCTTAAAACCATTTTTTTGTGTTTTTTATCACGTAAATCAAAGAAGAATACTCCTGAGACTTTTTTGCCTTCCAATTAGATACAAAACCACGCCAAAATGCTCGGAAATAATTTGTGCTACCCCTTTTATTTTTCTCACTCAAAAGAGCAACATAGTAGGCATCAAAAATCATAGGTATTGTTTTTACAACTTCCATTGCTTGAAAAAAGAAGAGTCTTCGCAAAGCTGTTTGCGAAAAGTGCCATAAGTGACGAGGTACATCGTAGGCCGCCCAATACTGTTTGTAGTACTGAGCATCATCACTTTTAAAATTTGGAACAGCAACAATAAGGGTCCCTTCAGGTTTGAGTAATTTTTTAAGGTTATAAATTGTCTCATCCAAATTAGGTACATGTTCTAGAACATGCCATAAAGTAATTACATCATAACTTAAAAACACATTGTCTTCTTTTTTTAAGTCTTCAACGGAAGAATATAAAGAAAGATTTTCTGATGAAATTTTTGATCGAACCAAAGATTGAGCAACTTCACTTGGTTCAACACCTGTTACTTGCCAACCATTATCAGCACATATTTTTAAAAAATCTCCTGTACCACATCCTATATCTAGCACCTTTTTCTCATCATTATTGAAAGATGTTAGCAATGCCAATTTTTTATTCAGAGCATAATTTTTAACTAGCTGATATACTTTGTCCATTAAGGAAGTATTGGCATCTGTATGCGAAATATAGGCATCACTTTGATAATATTTTCCTAAGTCCGCTTCGTCAGGTTTGGGAGATGTCATCAAAAGATCGAGATTATCATCTAACAAAAGATCAAATTCTTCACCACTAACCAAGTGATCTTTACAACAAATATACGTTTCAAAAGTAGATGGATTTGGAGGTGTATTTACAGCACGTGCAGTCATATTTACATAAATAAATTAGCTAGATAACAAAGGTAATAAGTCTTTCATAGTATAAAAAAGATGTGCGCCTAAATCAGCCAATCTTTTCTCTGTATGAGGATTTGCAAGAGCGTAAACATCAAAACCACCTGCAATAGCTGCTTTTACTCCAGGAGCACTATCTTCGATAACAACGCATTCTTCTGGTGTGAATCCCATTTCTTTGGCAGCATGCAAGAATATAGCAGGATCAGGCTTCCATCTTTGGATATCAAAACAACTAAAGATTTTACCTTCAAAATGAGTATAAAGACCTGTCAATTTCAAATTTAAAGCAATTTTATGTTGTGGACCACTAGATGCAACACAAAAAGGAACTTTTAAATTCTCAATTACTTCGTGAATTCCAGGTATAGCAGTCAGTTCTTTTTCAAACAATTCAAACGTTCGTTTACGAAAACGTTTTTCAAAATCTGAAGGCAGTGCAACCCCTACTCTATTTTGTATGTATTGAAAACAGGAAATCAAAGAAAGTCCCGTAAATACCTCAATCGCATGATTGAACTCTAAATGTAACCCTAATGATGCAGAGAGCTCACAAAGCACCTGGACTGATATAGCTTCTGTGTCTACCAAGACACCATCACAATCAAATAAAATGCATTTGTATTTCATAAATAAAAAATAATAAAAGAAATAATTGAATACGAAATTAACTATAAATATTTAAGAACTGAATGTGTTTACAATTAAATTCAATAGGTAAATATTTAGAATTTACTATGAATGAGAAACAATCATTTAAAGAACAAACGATAGCAAAGCATACCCATAATTTCAACAAAAGAAACGAATTAATAGCTTGTGCATATTCAAAAATTAAAATGTCCGCTCAAATATGAAATATACACGAAACATGAACGTTTTAAAAACTGGAAATAACTAAAAGTTACCCTCCTTTTTCAAGTATTGAGATCAAGAAATATTTAAAATGGATTTTCTAAAAATGAGATTCTGCTATTAATATGTATCCATACTCAAAAAAACATGAGCGTATTTTAAAAATTTTAAAATCTAGAAACAGCTAAAAGTTACCCTTCTTTTTGAAGAATTGAAAACAATAAAAATTTAAAATGGATTTTCTAAAAGAGAAATTCAGGGGTTAATATTTAACCATACTCAAAAAAACACAAACATATTTTAAAATTCTAAAGACTGAAAACAGCTAAAAGTCACCCTCCTTTTTCAAATATTAAAATCAAGAAACAACTAAAATAGATTTCCTAAAAGAGAAATTCAGCGTAACTATTAAACCACATTCAAAACAAAAGTGAATATTTTATAAAAATTAAACACTAAAAACAGCTACAAATCTCCCTCCTATTTTAAATTTTTAAACTGAAAAAACAATTATAATCAATTTCATAAAAGAGTAAAAGAAACAAACACCAAACAAAAAGTTCTATTTAAAAAACTCAATTAAACAAAAAAATAAATAGAAAACACACAGCCCATTAAATCAAATAA
>JBMZVD010000012.1:0-36492 GCA_049625305.1 Flavicella sp. | reverse complement strand
ACCCCAAACCCTTCAAAAACCTCAAAAACAACCAGTTGCAACCCACCCAAAAAAACCTTGATATATATGAGATAGATTTTGTCACAAATGATAAGAAGAAAAAAAACACTTTACCATAAATTTGAATATCTTAAATTCGAAACTAATAATTATGAAACAAATTAAACTATTAAAATTCACACTTATTTTATGTTTTTTGTTGGTAGGCCTAACTCAAGCCCAACAACAAGGAACAAATGGAAGAGACTGGGAACTTGAGAAGTCTCCTCGTTGGGAAGGATTGAAAAAGGAAAAAATCCCAGAATGGATGATCGATGCGAAGTTTGGTATGTACACACACTGGGGGATCTATTCTGTACCAGCACACGGAGGACCAGACTACATAAAAGAATTATACGCTGCTAAAGGTGAAGATAAAAAAGGAGTAAAAAAATACCACCGTGAAAAATACGGAGAAATAAAGGACTTTGGTTACAAAGACTTTGTACCGATGTTTACTGCAGATAAATTTGACGCCAAAGAATGGGTTGGTGTGATGAATGGAGGTGGTGCCAAGTTTGGAGGAATCTGCCTAGCACACCACGATGGGTTTTGTTTGTGGGATTCTAAATACACCAAATGGGATTCAAAAGATATGGGTCCTAAAAAAGATATATACGGGGAAATTGCTAAAGAAATTCGTAAAACTGACATGAAGTTACTAGCTACCTTTCACATGGCTAGAACTTATGGTTATGTATTTGACAAAAAACACACCAAAGAAGAGAAAAAAAACTGGGATATCTACGATGATCAATACGGATGGATGTATAGAAACCCAGCAAAAGAATCTAAAGAGAGCTTTGGTATAGAATGGTCAAACAAAGTAAGAGAGGTCATAAACAACTACGGTCCTGACGCTCTATGGTTCGATGGGCTTTCTGGTTCGATCAAACAAGAAGAAATTCACCAAGACACGATTATCAATATTTTTGAAGACTATTATGCAAACAAAGCTCCTAATGGAGATGATGTAGTAATTTGTAACAAGCTACCAGGTTCAAAAGTATGGAACTTCCCTTTAGGCTTTGGTCTAAGATGTTATGAAAACTGTCGTGATATGGAGACAAATCCAAAAGGATATTGGTTGGCAGATAGAGCGATCAGCTACCCTTGGTCTTATGTGAACAATAAGTTTTATAAAGACAAAGCTCCATATCAAATCAGAAGTTTGGTGGACATGGTTAGTAGAGGAGGGATCATGTTGATGTCATTGACCCCAAGAGGAGACGGATCTATAGACCCACAATCTGTTGAGATTATGAAAGGTATGGGAGAATGGTTGGACGCCAATGGTGAGGCTATCTATGCAACACGTAGATGGAAAATTTCTGCAGAAGGACCTACTAACATGTTACGTTTGAAAAAAGGGGGTAACAAAAAAGGAGAGAAAGTATATCGTTGGGACTTTAGAAAAATCGATGCCAAAGACATTCGTTTTACAAGATCTAAAGACAATACCAAGCTATATGCAACGGTATTAGGTAACCCTGAAAGTGGTTCTTACAAAGTAAAATGTTTGGCCAAAGGGGAAAAAATCGCTACCAAAGGGATTTCTAAAATCACTCACATCGCATCGAATACGGAAGTAAAATGGGAAAGAACTGAGGATGGACTTACGATTCAATTTCCTAAAGAAGGCGTGAGTGATATCGCGAATGCTTTTAGAATTGAAGTAGGTGGAAAACTTGTTTACTAACATGAATTATTTTAAATTTTTAATCATTACTTTTTTGAGCTTGTCATCTGCACAGGCTCAAACTAGTAAAAGTCCAAACATCATCTATATTTTGGCTGATGACATGGGATCAGGAGACGTAAAAGCCTACAACAATGATTGTAAATTCCCTACACCTCATTTAGATCAAATGGTATCAGAAGGTGTAAAATTTACAGATACACACACAAGTTCTAGTGTATGTACACCGACACGTTATGGAATAGTAACCGGACGCTACTCGTGGAGAACCTCTTTAAAGAAAGGAGTTACCCATGGACTTACAGAACATTTGATTGAAAAGGGTCGTATGACGGTTGCAAGCTATCTTAAAACCAAGAATTATGCTACCGCAATTGTTGGAAAATGGCACATGGGAATGGATTGGACCTCTAAAGATGGGAAAAAACTGAAAAAGACAGGAACGAATTTAGACACCAATGCCGCTATCAAAAACGGACCTAATACTTTTGGATTTGATTATTACTTCGGAATTTCTGCTTCGTTGAATATGGACCCACATGCCTATATTGAAAATGACAAACTTTTAGGAGATTTGATACATATTCCAAACGACAAAGAGGTTCGAAAATTTTTTGGTCAAGGAGGAAAAGCAGGCTGGGTAGATAAGAACTTCAAAAGAGATGAAGTCATGCAAACCTTTACAGACAAAGCAATTGCATGGATGGAAGCCACACATGAAAAAGATGCTAAAAAACCCTTTTTCTTGTATTTCCCTTTGAACGCTCCACATTCTCCTATCGTTCCTAGTGATAAGTTTAAAGGAAAAAGTAAGCTCTCACCCCATGGTGACTTCTGTATGGACGTAGATGATACGGTAGGACAAATTATAAGCGCTGTTGAAAAAATGGGAATTTCTGACAATACCCTGATTGTATTTACAGCTGATAATGGGGTGTCTCCTGCAGCAAAATTAGAACCGATGGAGGCCAAGGGGCATTTTTCTAGCTATATATACAGAGGTGTAAAAGGAACACTCTACGAAGGAGGTCATCGCGTTCCTTTTATTGTAAAATGGCCAAAAGTAATCAAAAAAGCATTTGAAACTGACTACTTGAACTGTACCACAGATTTATTGGCAACTGTAGTTGATATTCACGGAGATAAACTACCTGAAAATGCAGGAGAAGACAGTGTTAGTTTCCTTCCTCTGTTGAAGGGAATCAAAAAGACAGATGCTGATAGAGATGCCATTGTACATCATTCAGATGCAGGTGTTTTTTCTTTGAGAAAAGGAAAATGGAAAATTATATTTGATAAAAAAGGAGGATCTCGAAGAACAGACCCTAAAGACAAACCCGTTATAAACCCTGGTAATATTCAACTCTTCGATATGGAGAAAGATATTGAAGAAAGTACAAATATCGCTGCAAGCTATCCTAAACTAGTCGAAGAACTCTCTCAACTAATGGGAAAAATAATGTCAGAAGGACGAAGTACTTCTGGTAAGAAACAGGCGTATGTCCCCTATGAACAGAAGTTCCAAAAGCTATTAGATCCCTTTCGCAACTATATCTATCAATAATAAATACAATTATAAATTAACAACACCTTAGGAAATCCTAAGGTGTTATTTTTTTAACGTTTATTTAGGTATTGGCAGTTTGAAATTCCTATACTTTTGTCCGAAAAACTGTAAGATTTTGAGAAGACTTCTATCCACGATCTGTATACTGTTATTAACAAACACAGTATTCGCTCAAGTAAATTATACCATTAGCGGAATTATAAAAGAAAAATCAAGTGGAGAAACGCTGATTGGTGTTGCCATAACCTTTCCAGAAATTCAAAAAGGAACAAGTAGTAACGAATATGGATTTTACTCATTCACACTACCTGAAGGCACCTACAATATGGAAATTAGCTATTTAGGCTTTCGAACTATTAATAAGAGAATTGTTTTGAGCGCCAATAGAAAAGAAAACTTTGAATTATTGGAAGCCAACGAAATGATTGACGAAGTAATCGTCAAAAGCAATTCGGAACAAATTAGCTTGAAAAAAGCAGAGATGAGTGTTCACAAGGTAAGTATTGGTACCATCAAAGAAATGCCTGTTGTCTTGGGAGAGGTTGACATTATAAAATCTATCCAATTATTACCTGGAGTCACAAGTGCAGGAGAAGGAGCATCAGGATTCAATGTGAGAGGTGGTGCTGAGGATCAAAACTTAGTCATGCTGGATGAAGCAACACTTTATAGTTCTTCTCACTTTTTTGGCTATTTTTCTATTTTTAATGCAGATGCTGTCAAAGACATCAAACTCTACAAAGGAGGCATACCCGCAAAGTATGGAGGTAGATTGGCATCAGTTTTAGACGTACACCAAAAAGATGGAAATAAAAACGAACACCATGTATCAGGAGGATTAGGACTCATTTCTAGCCGTCTTATGGCTGAGGGACCTATACAAAAATCAAAAAGTTCATATTTGGTGGCCGGTAGAGGTTCATATGCTCACTTATTCATTAAATTAAATCCTGAAACTAAAGACAATACCATCTACTTTTACGACCTCAATACTAAGTTGAACTTTGACCTCAACGAAAATAACAAATTGTACTTTTCTGGGTATTTTGGAAGAGATACATTTAGTATTGCCAATGTTTTTGCAAATTCTTATGGAAATCAAACCTTTAACACTCGTTGGAATCACTTGTTTTCTGATAGATTATTCTCCAACCTGACAATGATTTACACAGAATATAAATATTTCTTGAATCTAGACTTTATAGGATTTGATTGGGATTCAGGAATTCAGAATTTTCATTTAAAATACGATTTTAAGCATTATATATCAGACAACTTCAAATTAAATTATGGATTGAGTGGGATACATTATCACTTCAACCCAGGAGCAATTACACCAAGTAAAGAAGGCTCTCCTATTACAGCTGATGAACTCGATCAAAAGTATGCAATTGAAACGGCTGCCTATCTTGAAGCTGAACATACATTTAACGATAAAATTACCGCTAACTACGGATTGCGATACAGTAGCTTTTTTAGAATGGGAGGACAACCTATGTACAATTATGTTGACGACTCTCCGATAGTTTTTAATAGCTCAATAGGAGTCTATGAGGAAGGGATAAAAGATGGAAGTGTCAACTATGACAGAAGTGAAGTTATAACTTCCTATGACGGCTGGGAACCAAGAGTTTCGGTATCCTACAAAGCAAATGACAATAATGCTTTTAAGATCAATTACAATCGCATGAACCAGTACATCCATCTGATATCAAATACCGTATCTGCAGCCCCTTTAGATGTGTGGGCTCCAAGTGGAAAATACTTGAAACCACAAATACTTGACCAATACGCTATAGGATATTTTAGAAATCTTAAAGATGGTGATTATTCCATTGAGACTGAAGCCTATTATAAGGATGTCCAAAATAGATTGGACTATAGAGACGGTGCGGACTTGATTGCTCAAAACAGAATAGAAACAATTGTACTTCCAGGTATATCTAGATCTTATGGTTTGGAACTCTCTTTAAAAAAGAATCGTGGCAATTTTAAAGGTTGGATCAGTTATACCCTTTCTAATACTGAACAACAAGTAAAAGGATCGACTCCTGAAGCTACAGGTATCAATAATGGTGAGTGGTACAAATCTCCGTATAACAAACTTCACGATTTGTCGATTACATCTAGCTATGAATTATCTGAAAAATGGCGTTTTGGAGCTAATTTTGTGTACCAATCAGGGAGACCTGTAACCTATCCTTCTGCTCAATATTTTGGGACAGTAAATGGAAACTACGATACAGAGAGTAGTGCACTTTCAGTACCTATTTACAGTGATAGAAATCAATTCAAATTGCCAAGTTACCATCATTTTGACATAGCGGCAACCTATACTCCTAGTAACAATAAATCTAGAAATTGGCATGGTGAATGGGTATTTAGTATTTACAACCTATATGGTAGAAAAAATGCCGCATCTATCAATTTTAGAGAAAATGACACATCGGGACAAAATGAAGCAGTGAGAACCTCTATATTTGGAATTACTCCTTCATTTACCTACAACTTTAAATTCTAATTTCTATGAAATATCTATACATCGCCATCGCAGTCTTGACGTTAGCTTCTTGTGAAGACGTCGTAGACATTCCTTTGACAGAGAGTCCAAAACGTCTGGTCATTGATGCCAATATAAATTGGCGCAAAGATGAATCGGGAAAAAGTTTGGGAAATATTCAAAAAATAAAATTAACAGAAACCACAGGCTTTTATGAAACAAGTATTCCTGTTGCAACGGGAGCTTTGGTTACTATAACGAATACTAGCAATGATTCAATCTATACATTTGAGGAGGAAACTGAAACCCCAGGAATCTACGCTACTGATACTTTTGTGCCAGAAATTAATGCTACCTATGCTTTAAATATCTCATATAAAGGAGAGGAGTTCACAGCAGAAGAAAAAATGTTGCCTGTTGCAGATATCGATTCTATTAGTCAGTCTATCGTCAATGTATTTGGTAATGATTTCACACGTGTTGACTTCCATTTCACAGATCCTATCGAAGAAGGGAACTTTTATGTAAATCAAATCAATTTTGAATCCGAATACATAACTGACAACTACAGAACTTATGGTGACGAAGTGGTCAATGGAAATCCAAACAGTGTCTTTATACAAGATGAAAATTTAGAACCTGAAGATGAGATAATCTTATACTTCTATGGTGTCTCTGAAAGATACCACAACTACTTATCACTATTATTACAACAAATTACATCAGGAGGTCCATTTGGAACTCCTCCAGCACCTGTAAAAGGTAATTGTATCAACACCACCAACCCTGAAAATAAACCTTTAGGATACTTTAGACTGTCAGAAATGTATGTTAGTTCTTATGTTGTTGAATAATTGTAACTTTACATGACATACAAAGCCTCGTAATTTGAAATTTAAAAAGACTACTGAAGAATCCTCTCACTATAATCATCTCGAACATATGAGTACGGAGGAGCTTTTGCAAAATATCAACACTGAAGACAGAACTGTTCCCAATGCTGTAGCCAAAGTGATTCCTCAAATTGAGGTGCTTGTCAATGTGATTGTATCCAAAATAAAGAAAGGAGGACGTCTCTTTTACATGGGAGCAGGAACAAGTGGTCGCTTGGGGATATTGGACGCTTCTGAATGCCCTCCCACCTTTGGAGTAGCCCATGAGTTAGTCATTGGATTAATTGCAGGTGGAGACACAGCTATTCGAAAAGCAGTTGAAAACGCTGAAGACAATGAAGAACAAGGATGGTTAGATTTGCAAGAACACGCCATATCCTCTAAAGATGTAGTTATAGGAATTGCGGCATCTGGCACAACTCCTTATGTACTTGGAGCCTTGCAAAAAGCAAACGACCACAATATTGTTACGGGATGTATTACAATGAACGAAAACAGTCCACTGCACCTAGTCGCTCAATTTCCAATCGTTGCTGTTGTAGGACCAGAATTTGTAACAGGAAGTTCTCGCATGAAGGCTGGAACTGCGCAAAAACTTATTTTGAATATGATCAGTACTGCAACTATGGTATTGCTTGGCAAAGTAAAAGGAAATAAAATGGTGGACATGAAATTATCTAACGATAAACTGGTCGGACGTGCAAAAGGAATGTTAGTAGATACCTTGGGTATCAGTATTGAAAAAGCCACCAGCCTTTTAGACATCTATGGAAATGTCAGAAATGTATTAAACAATTACAAACCATGAGTACAGACACAAAAGAACTAAAAAGAGGACTAAAATACATCTTTGGAGCTTTACCTCTTATATCTTTGGGCCCCATCCTTATAAGTATTGGATACTCTGCTATAAAAAAACAACAAAACTACTTATATATATGTTTGGGATTTATTGCAGCAATTGCTGCTATTTTACTTGTATTTGTAGGGCTTCGGATTATTTTAAATAGCCTTTTCTCTGACTAATAATTAGCGATCACCACCCACAACTTTATATTTGGGACTCGTTGGATTGACCCCAAACGTACTGTCCTCGATAGAAATACCCAATTGATAGACTATATAGCCTATACTTGCATAATGATGCAGGGTATGACTGTGAATTTGAAACAAAAGAGCAGCTACAGAATATGTGACTGTTTGCTTTCCCCTTCCCAAATCATCAGTTACGTGTAATATCCTTTTAAAATCGTCATTTTCTATAGATTTTAATTGCGCAATAATTCGCATTGCATATGCTTTTGCTGCTTCCTGATCGGTTTCAATAAGAAGTGCTCTGTTTCGAGTCGTAAGATCAACCTCTCCTTTAGAGTAACCACTAAAAAAGCAAGCATAAAAATCTAACAAATGTCTCAAATGTCCTCCGATACTTACGTGGTAGGGAGCAACGGAACTATCAGTATAGGTCGTATTCGAAATAGAAGAAAGAAGTACTAACGATTTCTGTAAATTATCAACGATGGGTTGCAACATAGTGAGCCTTATCCTTTTTAGCTTTCTAGTAAATATAGCAAAACCACATTAAATAATGAGTATGTGTTCCTAAAACTGAACTAAAAACATATTTAATTATGAGAATTCAACTTAAAAACCCCTTCGATAAGTTTATTTACCTCGGAAGATATATTGAATACATATGCAATTCCAACGTAAAAAAAAGCAATTAAAACACTTTTAGCCAGAATATTTAGTAAAGGATGCATCTCAAAACTCCAAAAGTAAAATCCTAAAAAAGTAATGACTACAAGTATTAGTAAATAAGCTGTTTTTATTGTTAGAGGATGTAGTTTAAAAATCCTATACACATAGTATAACTTGATTGTATTGAAAACATAAACTACTATAAATGTTGCCAAGGCGGCTCCATTAATACTCATTAAATCTATCAAATAGTGATTTAATACCACTACTGAAAGGGCCATCAACACACCGTAAGGCAATAACACTCTATAGTATTTAGAATTAGAAATGATAGCTCCGTTTGCTCCTAAAAACATGTGATACAACTTAGCAGCAGAAATACAGAGTACCACCAAGATACCTCCACTGTACTTTTTGGGTAACAAAGCATACATTTCAGTGATATTCAAATTGATTAACAGAAACAACAAGCCGGCAATTAATAATAAGTTGATAGAGCTTTGTTTGTACAATTTTTCTACTTCGTCCATTTGATTAGTATTCAAAGCTTTGGCAACTAAGGGCTGCATTATTTGCGACATCGCGCGTCCAGGGGTTTCTACAACAGAGCCAATGTATACAGCTACTGCATAATAGGCTGTATTTGCAAGGGCTTCTTTTTGGGGAATCATAAACTTATCAATATCTATCAAAATAGTCCCCGCTGCACCTGCCAAAATAATGTAAAAGGAATACCTTATAATTTCTACAAAATTGTCAGGAACTTGCCATACAAACTTGGGTTTGTACAAGTGAAACGCATGCCACATCATTACAAAAGTCCTTAAAAAATAGGTAGCAGTTAAATAGTAAACAAAATCTTCTACTGCAATATATCCCATAAAAACAAGCAACAACAAAAGAGTTGCACTAACCCTTGAAAAAAGCTCTTTGAGAATATTTCCAAAAACCGATTGCAAATGAACTTTTGCCCATGCATAAAAAATTTCAAAATAAGCAGTGGCAATGGCTACCAAATAAATCAGATAGGTGTAGGAGGCAACCACTGGATTTTTTAATGACAAATAGGTGGTGATAGATTCATAAAATAAATTACCTAAAAAACCAAAGGGGATTGCTATTAACAAAGGCATCCAAAGAATTGTGGACAAAAAAGTATCTTTTTCTTTTTGGGATGTATAACTCGAGAAAAACTTCAAAATGGTATACTGAACCCCAAAGGCTGTCAAAGGCATTAAAATGTTAGCGGTAGAAAGTAAATAAGTAACAAGACCGTAATATGTATCTTCCAAAAAAGCGGTATACAAGAACAAAGCATTTATTCCACCTATTGCAAATGCAACATAAATCGTTATGGTATTTTTAAAACTTTGTTTGAATACTATCCCCATCGTTTATTCTGCTAATAATTTTTTTATTTCTTTATGAATGCGAACACCGACATCATTTCCGTATAGATTTTCTGAAAAATCAAGACTTGATGCTCTAAATATCTCAAATGCCTTGATTAACTTTTTCGTATCGCTGCCCACCAAAGTAGCATAGCCTGATTTGACGAGCTCAACCCATTCAGTTTGTTCTCTTGCTACAATGCACATTTTTCTGTTGAAAAAAGCTTCTTTTTGAAGGCCTCCACTATCAGTTACAACCATCGAACAATGTTTTAGCATTTCCAACATGTCAAAATAACCCAATGGAGCACAAGTCACAATTGGATATTCTAAGTGATATTTTTCTAATATTTTTTGAGTTCTTGGATGTAAAGGAAGTACTACTGTTTGTGTAGTATGTATCTCTGAAAGTCCCTCAAATAAAGCTTTGAGTTTTTCAATATCATCTGTATTTTCTTGTCGATGAATTGTTGCTAATACAAAAGTTCCTGACTGCAAATTCATGTTTTTTAGTACAGTGGATTTATCCTCTGAAAAAGCACTATAATACTGAACAGCATCTTTCATAATATCTCCACACTTTACAAGCCTATTCTCTAAATTAATGAAACCTTCATCTTTTAGGTTTTGTACTGCCGTATCAGTCGGACACAATAATAAATCTGAAATTCTATCCGTTAGTATACGATTTATTTCTTCAGGCATTTTCATATTGAAAGAACGTAGACCGGCTTCGATATGTACTACTTTAATTTGCATTTTTTTTGCTGCCATAGCACCTGCAAATGTAGAATTAGTATCACCATATACAACCACCACATCAGGTTTCTCAATCTTTAGTACATCCTCAATTTTTTCGAGCATTTGACCGGTCATAGCTCCATGGCTCAAACCATTTATATCCAAATTGTATTTAGGAGTAGGTATTTGCATTTCAGAAAAAAACACAGCACTCATATTGGCGTCAAAATGTTGCCCGGTATGTACAATCACTTCCTGAAAATCTCCTTGTTCTGAAATGACTCTGCTCAAAACAGCTGCTTTTACAAATTGAGGTCTCGCTCCTAAAACTGTTACTATTTTTTTCATTTTTATAATTTTTTCAGCAGGTTTACCAAGTTTGATGTCAGTTCCTTTCTGTGGTATTTTTCAATCTGCTTTGAGTCTACCTCTAGTTCATTCTTCTTATACCTCTCGTAAAGATGAACAATATGCGCTTTCAAAGGTTCCCTCGCATCGAAATCAAAAATTTCCCCTGCGTTTGTCTCTTCCAATATGACTGACAGATCACCGTCTGTGGGACCAACCGCTACAATAGGACGCTTCGCTAACAAATATTCGAATATTTTTCCGGTGATAATTCCTTTAGCACTTGGCACTTTGTTTACTGCCAACAGTAAAATCTGACTACTTTGTTGGTATTGATGTACTTGTTCATGTGGCAGATAACCCAATTCGTTAGTAAATTCAATTAGACCTTCATCTGCAATTGCCTTTTGTACAATTGGATCAACCTTTCCAATCAATTTTAACTCTAAATCTTTTGAAAAATCAGGAATTTCTGTACATAGTTCAGATAATACTTTCCATAATGAATATGGGTTTCGAGCCTCGTTCATCAAGCCTATGTGTGTGATAGAAAATTTAGAATCTACTACTACCTGATTTTGAATCGTATTTCCATCATATCCATTGGTTAGAACTTCTATGGTATTGTTGTGCTTTTTCATCATTTCCCGCATGGTAGCACCTACTACCAAAACCAAATCAGCTTTTGAAAGCACCTTCGCTTCTTTTTGATGATGTTTCTTCAATCCTCTTTTAGTTAAAGGTAATTGATGAAAATAATCAATTTGAGTCCATGGATCTCTAAAATCAGCCACCCATTTCAGGCCAAGCTTTTCTTGTAAACCTAAACCAATCATATGTGTACTGTGGGGAGGACCTGTGGATATAATTGCATCTACAGGATTATTTTTGAGGTATGTTGTCAGAAATAGTATCGAAGGTTTGATCCAGAATTTACGCGCATCAGGAATAAAAAAATTGGCACGAATATAGGTACTCAATTTCCCAAATAACGTTTGTTTTGAAGACATAAAACCAGCACTAGTCTGCTTGGCTTTCCCTTTACTAAATAGATTTGCTAATTTATAAGGTTCCCAAATCGGATGTCTAACCACCTCTAAACCTTCAGGAATGTCTTTCAGTAAAGATTCGTCTTCTAGTGCATAATCCGGATTTTCAACAGTGTATACAACAGGATTTACGCCAAACTCTTTTAGGTATTTGACAAATTTCAACCAACGTTGAACTCCTGAACCACCTGCCGGTGGCCAATAATATGTTATGATAAGTACTTTCAACCTTATAAATTGTCGTATAAATGTACGAGATTTTGAGAAGCTTTCTCCCAACAAAATTCATTCTCTATGAATGCTTTCCCTTTTTCCCCCATCTTCTCACATAAAACAGGATTATTTTTTAATAGTATTACTTTGTCAATAAAATCTACAACATCTCTTTCACTATGCACCAAACCAGCATCAATTCGTTGAATCAAGTTTTTTTGTGCGATGGCATCACTCACAAGTAAAGGTTTGGCAAAACTCATGTACTGAAACAACTTGTTAGCATAGGCGACATCGTGTTGTATATTTCTGTGCAGTGGAGATATACATATAGCGCTAGATTTGATGTAAGATGGAAATAGGCTTACATCTTTCCAACCTTCAAAGTCAACAAATGCCTCAATCCCCAAATCCTTGACCTGTTTTTTAAGAACGGTGTCTGTAGTATTGGTCCCAACAATGACTAACTTTAAATTGGAAATTTCTTCTTTAAGTTTTGGAATTGCAGCTATGGCTGTTTGAAGTCCTCTTCGTAAATGGGTGTCCCCTAGATAAAGGATTACAAAAGCATTTTTATATTTGCCCAAAATATTCTGTGCCATGGTAGCCCCTTCATAAAAAGAGGTACGTACCGTATTGGGAACAAGATGTATTTTTTTAGCTGTAGATGGAATACGTTTGACTACCTCATTTATAAACTCTTGGGACACGGTTATGATTCGGCTTGCCTTTTCTATAAAAACAGCTTCCTTTTCTTTCCATTTTTTTGGAGAGATGATATATTTACCGGGGAATTTTTGCAAATGAGGATACATTTTCATCACTTCAGGAAGATTGTCGTGTAAATCCAAAATCACAGGTAGTTTTAGCTTTTTATTTACCTTAAACACTGCTTCGGCAATACGAATGTCATGGATATGAAAACAATCAACGTCATGATTCTCTGCAAAATCTTGAATCTTTCTCGCCATCAAAAGCGTATAAAAAGGAACGGTATAGGCCAATGCAGAAAGTTTGTATTCAATCTTATTAGACATGTACCTACATACATGAAAACCGTGTATCTTCTCATATTCTGGCTGATTCTCATAATTCAAACAAAACAAAAACACTTCGTGTCCAGCTTTGACAAGTGCAATCGCCTCATTTTCTACCCTTGGATCAGGTGGATATACATAATCCAAAATCATTCCTATTTTCATCTACTACTTCTAATTATAACTGTCTTTTTTTGACTCACATGATGTATGATTGCTCATAACCAAAAAACTCAATATGTATATTTCTTTTGTAAGTATATACCAATGAACACCAAAAAGACAAACAATCCTAGAGATACTAAATTCACAACATTTCCTTTGGAAATTATAGTAGGTTCAAATTTGAAAACAATGGTGTGCATTCCCTTAGAAATAGGCAATGCTCTCAGGATATAATTCGCTCGAATGTGAGGAGTAAGCACTCCGTCTACATATGCATTCCAACCATCTTTGTAGAAAACCTCTGAAAAAACAGCTAAATTGTCTTTTGTACTGGATGCACTGTATTTCAACTCATTTGCTTTGTAAGACAATAGTTTAATAGTTGCAAGACTGTCTATTTGAATCTCTTTTACTAAAGGTACTATTTCAGGAAATTCAACCTGATTGATGATGGCTGTTTTTTTGGTATCAATTGCATTCAAACTCAGTATTTCCTCATCCGCAGTAGCAACCAATTCAATATCAGAAACAAACCAAGCATTGCCATTAACATCTGGATTTATTTGTAAGGATCTTTTACCAGTCTGCTTATCTGAAGTAATAAAATACTTTGTATTGAACATATTGAATACTTGTAAGTTATTTTTAGCCAAGTGAAAATCTGATATATCTTGAAAACGTCCTAATTTAGCCGCATGATAACCACCAATTGATTTATGGAAATAAGAAGTAGCTCCATCATTCATAAAATTTACAGCAAGATTTGCAACACGATAATGTCCTTTGTCTTTTAAAATTTCTTTATCAATAGCTGATTTCACAAAAGGACGTTCTATATTAGATGCCTTTTGAAAATCGTCGGAATTTACATATCTAATAGCTACACCTATAGTGTCAAACAACAACAATACACCAAAAAACAACAGAAAAATTGTATTTTTTAATTTTGACTTCAGATTCATAAAAATCAAAGTTGCAACCGCCAAAACTAACACTAAAGAACGTAAACTGTCATTGAAAAAAATCATTTTTCGATCTTCAAAAATAGCTGCTGCAAGCCCAGGTAATAAACTGTCATAATAGCTATCATTAGCTCCTGAAAAACTAAAGAAACTACTCCCAAAAAGTGTAAAAAACAAAAGCAGTCCTCCTAGTATGTAAACAGTTTTTTTCAAGGCGTCTATGATCCTAACTCTATCCTCACTATTATATACTACCTTTTGCAAAGCTAGCATTCCCAAAAGTGGTATTGATACCTCAGCCAATACCTGAATGGATGAGACCGCTCTAAACTTGTTGTATAGCGGAACATAATCAATAAAAAAGTTAGTTAAAAACTCAAAATTATGTCCCCAACTCATCAAAATAGAGAAAATGGTTGTAGCAACCAACCATAATTTTAGACGTGAATCTACTATAAAGACTCCCAACACAAACAAAAAGATAAAAATAACTCCAATATAAGCCGGTGCAGCAACGATGGGTTGACTACCCCAGTAAGTCGGTACCGCCTTTACAAATTGACGAGCTTGACTCGGATCTATTTTTCCTTTTAAAAAGGCATAGGTGTTGGATTCTGTTCCTAAATCTTCACTGTTTGCACCTCCAACAAAACGAGGAACCAATAAATTAAACGTTTCTAATTTTCCATAACTATATTCAGTGATATAACTTTTGGAAAGACCAGATGTAACTTCTTTAGATTTTCCTGCAGCTGTTATTTTCAAGTCACTCTTTCCTCTTGTTGAGAATGCCACATATTCTTTGGTAGCTAACAAACTTGATGCATTCATTCCTAGTGCAAGGAATGCCCCAAGAATGACAATTGCAACTTGTTTAACAAAATCAACCAATGGTAGCTTTTTTTCTATATGTTCTTTTAAAAATGCCACACCAAGAAACAAAATAGAAAAAGCCAAATAATAAGTCATTTGAGGATGACTCGCTTGTAACTCTAATGCCATAGCTACGGTAGTCAAAACAAATCCTTTCAGTAATTTATTTTGAAATACCAATAAAAAACCTGCAATTACCATAGGCATGTAACCTATTGCATGAGCTTTTGCATTGTGTCCTACTCCCAATATAATGATAAAGTAGGTAGAAAAACCAAAGGCCAAAGAGCCTATAATTGACAGCTTCCAATCGACCTTTAAAACTAGTAACAAGACAAAAAAACCAAGAAAATATAAGAATAAATAATCTGCAGGTCGCGGTAAAAAACGAAGTATAGAGTCTAGCTTTTTAACCATATTGTTAGGGTACAAAGTACTGAGTTGGTAAGATGGCATTCCTCCAAAAGCGGCATCTGTCCAATAAGGCTCCGCATCATTATTTGCTCTAAAGTCTTTAATTTCCTTAGACATACCTCTAAATTGTTGAATATCGCTTTGAAATATTTGATCGCCTTTTAACACAGGAGAAAAATAGATAATCGATACACTGACAAAAGTTAGTATCGCAATCAAAAAAGGCACAAATGACTTGATCTTAAAAGTAGTTTCCTTTAACATGTTTTATTATGGAGCTTGATATTATTAGTATTGGTTTGTGTTATTTTGACAGAAGCTCACGCGCATGTTCCAATGCAGAAGCAGTGCTATTTTTTCCTCCAAAAATCTCAGCTACTTCAATAACGCGTTCTTCTGAGGTCAATTTCTTTAAGAAAGTTGAAGTAACACCTGCAACTTCTTTTTTATATACTTTGAAGTGGCTAGTTCCCTTCGCTGCAATCTGTGGCAAATGGGTAATGGTAACGACTTGCATATAGGCAGACATTTCCTGCATGACATTGGCTATCAGATGCCCCACTTCACCAGAAACCCCAGTGTCAATTTCGTCAAAAATAATAGTAGGAAGTTTAGTGTATTTAGAAAGGATTAATTTGACCCCCAACATCACACGAGATAATTCTCCTCCTGAGGCAACTTTTTTCATTTCATCAAAATTACCTCCTTTATTAGCAGAAAATAAAAACTGTAATTTGTCTTTACCGTTTTGGAAAAAAGTATCTGATGCTGATAGCTCAATCCTAAAATTCGCGTTGTTCATCCCTAATTTAGATAGTACTTCTTTGAGTTGTTTTGTTAAAGAAGGGACAGTAGCCAATCGCTTTTTATGTATTTTATCAGCAACACTGTCAAGATTTTGAACCACGGTGTCAATTTCTTTCTTTTTGGCATCGAGTAGTTCGTTAGCATTGTCTACTTGTGCTACCTTATGACCTAGTTGGGCTTGAATTTCAATCAATTCAGAAACCGTAGAAACTAAATGTTTCTTTTGCAAGCTGTATATCAACTGTAACCGATCGTTAATTTTTTCGAGTTCACCCGGATCTAAATCGAGTGATTCTGTAGCTTTTTCAAGTTCAAAAAACACATCATCTAACTCAATTTTTATACTTTCAATTCGCTGCGAAAAACTTTCATATTCTTTGGAAAAAGATGCTATTGAAGCAAGGCGGCTAGAAATTTGGTGTATCCCGTTTTGAATCCCTACATGTTCGTCAGAAATCAAATGAGTACTCTCAGATAGTGCATTATTGATAGCGTCACTGTTGTTTAGTTTTTCCAAAACAACTTCCAAAGACGCTTGTTCGTCTTCTTTGAGTTCAGCTGCTACAAGTTCCTCATAGAGATGTGTGTTGTAAGCATATTCTTTCTTTGCAGCTTCTTGCTCAGAGATCAATACTGCCAATTCTTTTTGAAGGTTTTTATGAATGACCAATCCTTTGCCGTAAGAAGTCAATAACTTGTCATTTTTAGCCAAAGTATCTAGTATAAAAAACTGGTAGGAATTTTCAGATAACTGTGCAGTCTTGTGTTGCGAGTGCACATCTATTAGTTTTAATTTTAAAGTCGTTAGTACCGACAAAGTTACGGGAGTGTCATTTACAAAAGCACGTGATTTTCCACTTGGTAAAATCTCTCTTCTTAGAATTGTTTGCGACTCATAATCCAAATCCTCTGCTTCGAAAAAAGATTCTAAATTGTAATTATCAATTGCAAAAGAAGCTTCAATCACACATTTTTTTGATACATCCTTCAAGCTGTTCAAATCAGCTCTGTTTCCCATGACCAATCCTAAAGCTCCAAGCACTATAGACTTACCTGCTCCAGTTTCTCCGGTAATAATAGATAAGCCATCAGAAAAATCTGTGGACAATTTATCAATCAATGCAAAATTTGAAATAGATATATTAGTAAGCAATGTATGGTCTTTAAAGTCGTTTGTCTAATCGTGTAAAAATAGCAATTCTTTTTGGGAAAGCCTTTACGAGATTCGTTCTTAGAACGGAATATACAAAAATAAAAAAAGCACTGCCAATTACAACCTTATTGTATCTTATTCCACTTCATATTATTTTGAGCAGAAACACGATTTAACATCCTCTTAAGAGTAAATATTCTAACTTTTGGACCTTCAGAAAACAACTCTACAACCTCATCGGATTTGGCATCAAAAAACAAACGAAACAAAAAGGAATTAGTTGACCTATTGTACAAGTTATTGAATAACAATAATTTTTCTAAAATTAATTCTTTGCGAGCCTTGATATCTTCAGAAAAAGAATCCAACCCTTCCCTATGGTAAGCGTACATAATCTGTCTGTACTCTTTGTGAGCAGGGGATAAAATCTGGTCTACAAGTGAATAGCGATTCAATACATTTCTTTTCACTTCCCAACCTAGACTTCCTCCTTGTTGAGCTAAATTGGCAATATCTAGAGCTTTTTTGTAATACACATCTCCCCCTTTGTATGCAAAGGTATCAGCATCAATAGCCAAAATCATGTATATATAATATGAAAATAGAGAAACCAAATTGGATTCAAAAGTAGTTTCGTTGAAGATTAATGGTTCAAACTCAACATAGTTGAAGGAAATAGCAGTGTCTTTAAAATTAAATATAGGAGATTTGTAAGAAGTACCAAAAATAGGTCTTACTGCATTTACCTGTAATGTACCCGAAAAACTAGTATCGTTATAATCTGTGATAATCAAGGTCATACCACAGTCTATCTTTTCTTCATTTTTAAAAATTGATTCAGTCCATTTTCTATTGTTAATGAACTCAGATAAGGCTTTTTCTAAAGTTGTAAAAACCTGCTTGTTTGAAACACGTACTTGATCAGAATTGACCGTTACGGCACATTTCAATTCTTGAGCATTTGTGAAATATAAGGAGCTCAGGTAAAAACCTAGCAGTACAAAAAACTTATACATGGTATTTTTTTAAAATGGCTACAAAAATATCTTTAGCCACTAAGGCTTTAGATTTTAACGAAAATTCTTGGACTGTATTGTCTTTGTCAAGTATAGTAATTTTATTTGAATCCACAGAGAAACCAGCTCCTTTGTCTTTCAATGAATTTAATATTACCATATCGAGGTTCTTTTTGCGTAATTTACCTTTAGCATATGCCAACTCATTTTCAGTTTCTAGAGCAAAACCTACCAAAAATTGTTTTTGCTTTAAAGACCCCATACTCGCTAAAATATCCTTCGTTTTTGTAAGCGTCAAAATGAGTTCTTCGTTTTGCTTTTTAAGTTTTTGATCAGATGTAACAACTGGAGTATAATCTGCAACTGCTGCAGCTGCAATCACAATAGAGGCCTTTTCATAAAACTCATGAACGGCATGATACATGTCTATAGCCGAAACAACATCTATTCGCTTCACTGAACTATGAGCTATTGTTTGACTCGAGGGACCTGTTATCAAGATAACTGAAGCTCCTAGATTGGCTGCTTCTACAGCAAGTTGAAATCCCATTTTTCCAGAAGAATGATTTCCAATAAAACGAACAGGGTCAATTGCTTCGTAGGTTGGCCCCGCAGTAATTAGAACTGTCTTGCCATAAAGTGGAAGAGATTGTTTTATGTTTGCTTCAATATGAGAGACAATCGTTTCTGGTTCAGCCATACGTCCTTCCCCCACCAATCCGCTTGCCAATTCTCCAGAAGCAGCAGGAATAAGTATGTTTCCAAAAGATTGAAGTTTTTCTATGCTCTCTAGCGTTGAAGGGTGTTTGAACATATCTAAATCCATTGCAGGAGCAAAATAAACAGGACATTTTGCGGAAAGGTATACTGCTAACAATAAGTTGTCAGCAGTACCAGATGTCATTTTAGACAAGGTGTTAGCCGTAGCAGGAGCGATTAACATTAAATCTGCCCATAGCCCTAATTCGACATGATTTGTCCACAATTCATTTTCATCGTTTTTTTCGTAAAATGTAGAATGAACAGGATTTTTTGAGAGAGTAGAAAGTGTGAGTGGCGTTACAAAATCCTTAGAAGCAGGAGTCATTACAACTTGAACATTAGCTCCTGCTTTGATACATAATCGTACTAAGTGCGCTGTCTTGTAAGCTGCGATACCAGCTGTAACACCTAATAGGATATTCTTCCCTTGTAGCACACTCATTTAATTAACTGTTTTTCTCAGCGTCTCGGTGGTATACTTTATCATTCAACCATTCCTCAACTGCAATCGCGTGTCCTTTTGGAAGTTTTTCATAAAACTTAGAAACTTCAATTTGTTCTTTGTTTTCAAAAACCTCATCCAAACTATCACTATAAGTAGCAAATTCGTCTAATTTTTCAACCAATTCTTTTTTCAAATCACTGTTGATTTGATTTGCTCTTTTAGCAATGATTGAAATGGCCTCATAGATATTTCCAGTAGGCGCTTCTACTTTTGACTTATCGTATGTAACTGTAGTGTCTGGTGCTTTCGTGTTTTTGTGATCCATCTTTGACTTCTTATTAACTAGTTAATATTGCTTTTTCTTTGTTGATACGCTCAAGCATACGTTTTGATTCCTTTAAAAACTTTGAAGAAGGGTAATTTCTCTTGAGTTTTTCAAAGGCTTTCTGTGCTGCATTCAAACGTTTTAATTTTTTGGCATAAGTACTATTGACTCCCAATTCATAGGAAGCTTTGAATTTGTAATAAAAAGCTTCTTCTCTATAAATAGTACCTAAATATTCTGATGTTAGATTGTCAAAAGCAGTAATTGCTGATTTAAAGTAACCAATATCGTAATACTGTTTGGCAATCATAAATGATTTTTTTTCAAGCTTGTGCTGTAACTCCGCAACCATATTGTTGGACTCTTCAAGACGAGTTGAAGTAGGGTAACTGTTTATAAACTTTTGGAAAGCAGCTAGTGCTTCTAAAGTGAGTGCTTGATCTACACTGTATTTCGGTGATGCTAAAAATGCACTTTTTGCACCATTAAAGTCAGCCTCTTCTCTCTTAGTACTTTTGGGGAAATTTTCTGAAAACCTTCCAAAGTAATAAGATGCACTTTGAAAATCTTTGGTATTAAAATATGATTGAGCTACCATATATTGAATACGTTCCATCTGGGGCTTCCCTTTGTAAACAGGCGTTATAATCTCAAACAAACGCAAAGCTTTACTGAATTTCTTAGATTCATATAGTTCTGTAGCCATTTTGTATTTCTCTTCAGCAGTACCCTTATTCAACACTTTGTTGTAAGGACTACAACCGATAGTAAAAACAGCTAACGCTATAAAGATGAGATTTTTTATTTTAAGCATTTTGCAAAATTAGTCATTATTTATGAATTATTAAAGTGATTTCACAAATGAAAATCAAAAACAAAAATAGACTAAGAAATCAAACACACAATAAAGCGGTTACTAAAGAATTGTTAATTAGTTAGCTGAAGGGTGGTATGAAAACTTTTAAGTTTATCCTCAAGAAATTTTGTTGCAGATACCAAAGGCAAACGAACGTTTTCAGAAGACAAGTTTGAATTTACAAGTGACAATAGCGCTTTTATTCCTACAGGATTTCCTTCCTCAAAAATTAATTCTATTACTTCCATCAGTTTATAATGCATTTGATAAGCTTCCTCAGATTTTTTTTGCAATCCTCTTCGTATCATATTTGAAAATTCTTTGGGGTAAGCTTGACCTAAAACTGAAATTACTCCTGCTCCACCTGCCAAAGTCATAGGCAATGCAATCATATCATCTCCTGACATGACTAGAAAATTTTCTGGTACCTCTTTTAACAATTTCATCGCTTGTACTATGTCACCTGCAGCTTCTTTGACTCCAATGAAGTTTTTATGGGATTTGGCCAACCTTACAACAGTCTCAGGTTCTATATTAGAACTTGTACGTCCTGGCACGTTATAAATAATAACAGGTAATGGGCTTGCATCAGCTATGGCCATAAAATGCTGATAAATTCCTTCTTGTGAAGGCTTATTGTAATAAGGAGAAACAGATAGAATGGCATCAAATGCTGAAAAGTCAGAATTTTTAAGCGCCTCAACCACAGTAGAAGTGTTGTTACCACCAACACCTAACACAAGGGGAAGTCTCCCTGCATTCACTGCAATAATTTTTTCTTTCACTAGCTCACGCTCTTCAATAGTTAGAGTAGCTGTCTCTGCAGTTGTTCCAAGCACAACAAGATACTCTACTCCATTGACAACTTGGTAATTCACCAATGACTCTAAAGCGTCCAAATCAATTGTTTTATCGCTTTTAAAAGGGGTTACTAAAGCGGTACCTGTACCTAAAAATTTCTGCATTATATTTTCTTTAATATCTTTAAGTATTTAGCTGCCTCTAAATTGAAACTCTCAATATCACGTTTCGGATCAGACACAGACAAATCATACAAATCAGTAAATTCAGTAGCAAAACCTATCTTGAATTTTGATTTGGACTGCAAAGTTATCATATTCAAATATAAATTTTCTGAAATTCCGTAATTTATAAACAAATCGAAGTCTTTTTTAACGAATTCATGCAAACTGTTTAATTTTAAACTTCCAAACCAACCAAAACTTTTGGAAGAGCACACATTGGAATCCATTTCTTTTTTTATTGGCTGGACTTCGAACTTAAAAAATTCAATACAATGATCAGGAACCATTAAATGTTGTGAAATTGAACTAAGAATTTCTGATTCTTGAAGCTCAGATGTTTCAACCAATACACCAACAGTAATAATTTTGTCATTGCTGAGAGGTCTCACTTGTGTTTTAGACTTGAAAAGCATTCTTAAAAAAGAGCGCTCAATAGTCCTGTATTTAAATCTATCAAAAATCATTAATGCTCATTTGTTTGATAATATCACTTCATTTTGAGACAAAATTAAGTTTATTTAGAAAAGTATCACAACAAATTATACCTAAAAAGTAGAATAGACATCTAGCACAGACTCATTAAACTTAAAATGAAATAAGCATTATTTGAATCCTTTCAAATAAAACCTAAACCGCGTAAAGTAATTAGATAGGTATTAAATCAATTCAGCTGAAAGGCCTAATTGTTGAAGTTTGGCACATTTTGGACTCAATTCATCATATTCACCAGACTTCACTGTACATTTTCCTTTATAGTGAACTAGTAGAGTACACTGTTCAGCTTGTTCAAGTGTGTGGTCTAAAACGTCAATTAAGGATTCAATCACAAAATCAAAAGTATTCACATCATCGTTGTGTAATACTATTTCATGTTGCGAAACCAATTGTTCTAAAATATTTAATTCTTCTTGTACTTTTTCTTGGGTCCCCATCATCTTCACTTTTTTTGTACGTTTACTTTGTAAAATTAAATCTGCAATCCATTTCTACAAATTTAAAAAAAAATCACAAATCATTAAAATATTAGGCTGCTTTGAATGATTGTCAATTTTTTACATACATCAAAGACACCCAGTTGTTCTTTTGTAAAGTCTTTTCTAATTTCATCCCAAGAGAAGCTGCTTTTTCGTCAATAAGAGGAATGTCTTCTTTGTAAAACCCACTCAATAGAAGTACTCCATTGTTGTTCAGACATTTTTCATAGGCTTTCATATCTTGTAACAAGATATTTCTATTAATATTAGCGATGATCAAATCGTAATTTTTAGCTTCCAACAATCTTACATCTCCTTCGTAAGCTGAAATGTGCTTGGAATTGTTGCGTTCAATATTTTCTAAGGAATTCTCGTAACACCATCTATCAATGTCTATAGCATCTATAGGACAAGCACCTTTCATTTCTGCGAATATGGCCAATATACCGGTCCCACATCCCATATCTAATGTTTTTTTTGCTGTCAAATCCATGTTCAATAGGTGTTCCACCATCATATGTGTTGTCTCGTGATGCCCTGTTCCAAAACTCATTTTAGGCTCAATAACAACGTCGAACTGCAGGCCAGGGTTTTCGTGAAAAGGTGCTCGTATAGACACCTTACCAGCCACCTCAATTTGTTTGAAATTATTTTCCCATTCACTGTTCCAATTTACTTGTTTGATTTCTTCTGAAGTATAACTTATGTTAAACTCATCTGAGTGTAGTACAAAAATTTCATCTAAAAGACCTTCGTTCCAATCCTCCTTCTGTATGTATGCAACGACTCCCTCATCATTTTCAACGAAACTCTCAAATCCAGCAAATCCAAGTTCTGCGATCAACATCTCTGTTGCAGGCTCTTTTGGGCTTACTTTGAAGTCAAAACCTAAATAAATTGCGCTCATCTCCTTTATATTTTTCCACAAAGATAAAACCATACATCGACAAAGATGCTTTTATTGACATATAATTTTCAACCATATACACAAAAAAACGATTATTTTTAGAAAAATAATCGTTTTGTTTGAAATAACATTGGCCATTGAAGCACCAATGTTTACTGTTTTATTTAAAATTAAATCGCTTCTACTATCGCTAAAAAGTCCTTTGAATTCAGCGAAGCACCACCAATAAGACCTCCATCAACATCTTCTTTTGAAAAAATTTCTTTTGCATTTCCTGGCTTACACGACCCTCCGTATAAAATAGAGATGTTTTCTGCCAGAGTACTGTCGTATTTAGACGCTATTGTTCTTCTAATAAAAGCATGCATCTCTTGTGCCTGATCTGCTGTCGCTGTTTCACCTGTACCTATAGCCCAAACTGGCTCATAAGCCAATACGATAGATGACCATGCTGCGCTATTTAGATGAAATAAAGCATTTTTTAACTGTCTCTCAACTACAGAAAAATGATTGCCTGCTTTGCGCTCTTCTAACAATTCTCCAAAACAGAAAATTACTTCAAGGTTATTTGCAAGAGCTGCATCCACTTTTTCTGCCAATAATGCATCTGTTTCTCCAAAATATTCTCTTCTCTCCGAATGTCCAAGGATTACTGAATTGACTCCTATAGAAGTTAACATTTCTGCAGAAATCTCACCTGTGAAAGCTCCACTAGCTTTTTGATGCATGTTTTGAGCTGCTACTTCTAAATTGGAATTGTTCGCCACTGCATTGACTGAAGTTAAGTTTACAAAAGTTGGAGCAACGATAACACGAGTATTATCTAATGATTTTGATTCCAATCCTGCTACTAATTCTTTTGTCAAATCAGAAGAAGTAATCAAATTTTTGTTCATTTTCCAGTTACCGGCTACGATTTTTTTTCTCATAATTTATTTGTTGGTTTAGTTTGCCTGCAAATATATTAAAATTAACACAGTAAAAACTATTTAAGAACAGCATTTAAAAGTGATGGTTCAGTTGCTTTAATAGCCTTATAGACAGTGATTTCCCCAAGTGGATTTACAACCATATATCTAGGAATCCAATCCAAATCTATACTCTTGCAAAAATCACCTTTCCATCCCGATCTAAGGAAATAATGATTCCCATTTAAATCGTGTTTGTCAATACCTGCTTTCCATGCATCAATAGACCTGTCGAGCGATAAGAAAAGGTAAACTACATCCTCTGAAGATTTATTTTGCATTTCTTTTAATTTTGGCATGCCTTTGATACAATCAGAACACCAAGAGGCCCAAACCTCCAACATAATCTTCTTCCCTTTGTGTTTTTCTAAAATCTCAGAAAAAGCAATTTCATTTCCTTCTAATGTGAGCAACTTATCTTGCAAACCTTTCGAAGTAAACTCTTTTTTTTCTTGTGCAGTTGTACATGAAACAACAACAATAAATAATAACATTACTATTTTTTTCATATGTGTCTTAGATGAATTTAAATTAAGTATGGAATTGGTCTGTAAAAATCAGACAAACTTACAAGTTCTCCAACCTCTAAGCTTAAAAAATAAATTTTTGGCTAAATATTAACGAAATCTAACTTTAGGGTCCAACCATGCATAGATAAAATCAACCAATATATTGATCAAAATAAATAAGGTGGCAATCACAGTAACAGCCCCCATAATCACTGGTTGGTCTAAAGTATTTAATGCTTCTACAATTTCTTTACCCAAGCCGTTCCAATTGAATATATACTCAACAAAAACTGCACCTGCTAACATAGATGCAAACCACCCAGAAATTGCAGTTATCACAGGATTTAGTGCATTTTTTAACGCATGTCTAGTGATGATTTGAATCGTGGACAAGCCTTTTGCTTTAGCTGTTCTTATATAATCTTGTTGCAATACATCTAAAAGGGAATTACGCATCAATTGTATGACAACTGCTAGAGGACGAATTCCAAGTACTACTGCTGGTAACACAAGGTTTTTTAAACGCAAAACGACACCTTCACCATAATCGTCTACTTCATACAAACTTCCTGTCATATTTAAATGTGTGTATTTTTGAAGTACAAAACCAAACAGCCACGCAAAGACGATGGCAGACAAAAAAGAAGGCAAACTCATACCAAACGTACTAATTACAGCAGTAATTCGATCCAAGGCTCGATCTTTTTGTAGCGCTGATAAAATGCCTAATAAAACTCCTAAAAATAATGCAATACCAATCGCACTGATAGCTAAAATAGCTGTGTTTGGCAATGTCTCTCCAATGATCTGTGTGACAGACTTTCCATTCTTTTGAAAAGAACGCCTTAAATATGGAGCTTTTATTACAAATGTTATTTCAGGTGTGATCAATAACTGAAAAAAAACTGAATAATTTCCAGACTCCAAAGAGCTGTAGTTCTGTTCATTTACACTGTGAAAAGATATGGGTGAAATATCATTTAAATACATTAAGTACTGAGTTGTCAAAGGCTTGTCAAAACCATACTTTTTACGAATGGCCTGAAGTTGAGACTCGTCTTGACGTTCATCTAATAACATGCGAGCAGGATCACCAGGCAATACATTGAACAATAAAAAAACAACGGTTATCACACCAAAGAGGGTACATAAACCATAGCTTAATTTAGACAAAAACTCTTGAATCATTTCTTAAGAATTAACAAACAAATTTAACAAAATAATACAGACATCTAAGCGTTATTAAAATTCTTCTTTCTTAGATATTAACAATAAATAACCACAAAAAACAAACATATATCTTTATTTTAAAAAAAGTACTGATTACAAAAAATCAATATTGAATTTCAAGTGAAAGCTGAGAGTTAAAAACTATTTTTTTTTAAAATTTTCACCATATTTTTACTATATTGCAATAACATATGTAAATATCATAACATACAATACCCACTAAACAATGACTTCTAAAGAAAAAATAATAACCTATTTAGCTCATAAAGAAATCAGTCAAAGAAAATTTTCACTTAAAACTGGACTTTCAGAAGGAATTTTGAGAGCAGGAAAGGATTTAGGTGTTGACAAGATGGTGTCAATCAAAAAAAATTACCCTGATTTAAATATGAATTGGTTGATTTTTGATGAAGGTTCAATGCTTATTGACAATGTTCAAGAAAATGAAATTGGATACAATATCTCAAAGACCAATTTAGAGGCAATCATGAAAAAGTTCATTGACAAACGCGTTGATGAATACTTAGACGAAAAAATGACTAACAAAAAGGAAGAACTTCTTGCTAAATCATAGCTAAAAAATCATCTTCATTTAAAATTTGAATTCCTAAATCTGTTGCCTTCTGTAATTTTGAAGGCCCCATTTTTTCACCTGCGATAACATAACTCGTCTTTTTAGAGATTGAACTTGTAACTTTAGCGCCATTATCTTCAATTAACTTTTTAATCTCTGTTCTGGAGACCCTGTGAAAAACTCCAGATACGACGAATACTTTGCCTTTTAAAATATCCGATTGATTTTCTAAATCTGTAGCAGATAATGAAAACTGAACTCCATGTTCTTGCATTCTTCTTACAAGAGCATGATTCAACGGATCTGATGAAAAGTCAATAATACTTTGTGCGATTCGATCACCGATTTCATCTACCGTAATTAAAGTTTCGAAGGAGGCCATCATTAATGAATCCATATTCTTGAAACTTTTGGCTAATTTTTTTGCAACTGTTTCTCCCACAAAGCGTATACCTAGAGCAAATAAAACCTTTTCAAAGGGTATTTGTTTTGACTTTTCTATTCCTTCAATGATATTTTGTGCAGATTTTTCAGCCATTCTATCGAGCGGTAAAAGTTGTTCAAACTTTAAATCATAGAGATCTGCATAATTTTCAATCAAACCATTTTTACGCAACAAATCAACAGTTTCACCTCCTAAACCATCAATATCCATTGCTTTTCTACCTATAAAATGCTGAATTCTTCCTGTTATTTGAGGGGCACAACCAAACTCGTTAGGGCAATAGTGTTTGGCATCTCCCTCCTTACGAATTAAAGTAGTTCCGCACTCTGGGCATGTACTTGCATATTGGGTAGTTACTGAATCGATAGGTCTTTTGGTCAAATCTACTCCTACTATTTTTGGTATGATTTCCCCTCCTTTTTCAACAAATACAGTATCTCCAATTCGTACATCCAATTTGGCTATTTGATCTGCATTGTGTAATGAAGCTCTTTTTACAGTAGTACCTCCTAATTGAACTCCTGACAAATTCGCTACAGGTGTAATTGCTCCGGTTCTTCCCACTTGGTAGGTAATTTCGTTCAATAAAGTCGCTGCTTGTTCTGCTTGAAACTTGTAGGCAATTGCCCACTTAGGAGCTTTAGCTGTAAAACCCAATTCTTCCTGTTGCTGTAAGGAATTTACCTTAATCACCACTCCATCTGTCTCATAGGGAAGTTTGTGGCGTTCCACATCCCAATGATTCACAAATGTAAGTACCTCATCAATACTTGAAGCTTCTTGCATAGTTTTTGGTACTTTAAACCCTGCATCTCTTGCTGCTTGTAAAACCGAAGCATGAGAATTGAATTTAGAATCATTGTGAACAACTTGATAAAGCAAACAATCGAGAGGACGCTTGGACACCTCAAAACTGTCTTGTAATTTTAGAGAACCACTTGCAGTATTTCTAGGATTGGCATAGAGATCTTCTCCCTGAGCTTTGCGGACTTCGTTCATCTGATGAAATCCTTTTAATGGCAAGATAATTTCTCCTCTTATTTCAAAATCATCTATAAACTCGCCTTGTAATTGCAAAGGTAAAGAGCGTATTGTTTTAACATTTCTTGTCACATCATCACCTTGAACACCATCTCCTCTAGTAACCGCCTTTACCAACAATCCATTTTCATAGGTAAGATTAATAGATGCACCGTCATATTTCAACTCACAAGTGTAGGAGATAGGACCTTCTAAAATTTTTTTTATTCTTTTTTCCCAATCTAGTAAATCTTCTTTCGAATAAGAATTGTCTAAAGAATACATTCGATTTTTGTGTTGAACCGTTTCAAAACTTTTGGTAAGCCCTCCTCCAACACGTTGCGTAGGAGAGTTTGCATCATAAAAAGATGGATATTCTTTTTCTAGTTGTTCTAATTGTTTTAGCTTCATATCGAATTCATAATCCGAAATACTTGCATTGTCTTGAATGTAATATTCGTGATTGTAACGGTGTAATTCATTCCGCAATGCTATAATTTTCTGCTCTATAGAATTCATAAAAAAATGGTTTGATAAACTAGTGTAAAAATAACAAAAATGCCAAACTGAATTACTTACTATTCTGAAAAAACTCTAAAAATTATCTCTTGAGTATTGCTAAAATAAACACAATAAAAAAACCGACAAATTGCTTTGTCGGTTGTGCTTATAAAAAAGAGAATTACCTAAAAATATAATTTTCTTTTTCACCTTTTTTATTTAGTATACTGAGCTTCAAAAATCCATACTTGGCTTGATCCTTCAACAATGCATCTACTTGACTTACAGACTGTACTTTCTCACCATTTACCTCGAGAAGCACATTCCCATCCTCAACTCCCAAATCTTTCAATTCACCATTTTGAATGTTAGTGATTTTAACACCATGTTCTAGATTTAGAGAAGCAAGTTCTTTCTTTGTCAACACTTCTACAGAGAAACCAAGTGCATTTACCTGTAATACTTTGTTCTCTGTCAAAACGACAGTCTTCGTCAACAATTCTTTGTCACGCATGATAGTTACTTCTATTGCATCACCGGGACGTTTCGCATTTAACTGTCCTTTTAAATCAGAAAATTGGGTGATTTTCACATTGCCAATTTTCACAATCACGTCCTCTTTTTGAAGCCCTGCTTTAGCAGCACCACCTCCTTGTGTAACTTCCAAAATACGAACTCCTTCTAAATCGTCACTACGAGGGTCATAACGTATTCCAATCAATGCTTTTTGTACATCTCCAAACTCCATCAAATCCTCAACTACTTTGCGAGCTATATTTGAAGGCACAGCAAAAGAATATCCTACAAACGAACCTGTTTGAGAAGAAATTGCAGTATTGATACCGATCAATTCTCCTCGTGTATTAACCAAAGCACCACCACTATTCCCAGGGTTTACAGCTGCATCCGTTTGTATGAAAGATTCGATATTTGCATTTCCTTTTAAATCCCTTCCCTTAGCACTAACGATTCCTGCAGTTACAGTAGAAGTTAAATTGTAAGGGTTTCCAACAGCCAATACCCATTCTCCAACGCGAACATTATCAGAGTTGCCGAACGGAATTGATTCAAATGACGTCCCTTCTATTTTTAAAAGTGCAATATCATTAGTAGCATCTGCACCGATTAAAGTTGCTTTGTAATTCTTTTTGTTATTGAGTGTTATTTCTATTTCGTCTGCATTTTCAATCACGTGGTTGTTGGTAATGATATAACCATCTTTTGAGATTAACACACCACTTCCCGTTCCTATCTGCTGTCTTCCTCTTCCTCGACCGCTTCCGTAGAAGAAGTCAGCAAAGGGATCTCTAGAAGTACTGACAGATGTATTTTTTACGTGAACCACTGCATTTAATGAACGCTCAGCAGCTACAACAAAATCTGTAGCTTCAGCAGCAATAATTGGTAAACTGTTATAACGGGTCTGAACTGTTTTAGCAATAGAATCTTGTACATACGTTGTGGATACTTCTGCTTCTTTTTCAAAAAAACAAACGTAACCAATTAGTGAAAATACACTAGATACAATGGCAATTAGAAATAAATTGACTGTTTTTTTCATTTGGTATAATTTTAATAGCAATGCAATTAGTACTACCAAAGATATAAAACGAATGAATTTATTTTGTAAAATTAACGAGGCATTAACTTTTTTTATAGCTACTTTAACAAGAGGAATTGGTTTATTTAGATTTTTTAACAAGCTGATTTATGTGAACTTTTAAGCCTAAATCTATACTAAATGGGGTAAAATTCCCTTCCAATGGTTGAGTTTTACCTAGGTCTAAAAACATATCCCATTTGGAGTTCAATTTATGTGCAATTCCCACAGAATATTCAAAGAGTAATCCACTTCCTAAATTGATAGCTCCACCACCTGCTGCTCCTACCATCCCTCTAAATGTAAGGTTTATTTTTGAGCTTAAAGGTTGGTAGTAAGTAGCACCAATCAGTCCCTCAGCGTAAGCACCGTAATCTCCTTGATAAGCCCAAACAGTCCCTCCATTGATGGTTAAGCGTGCTCCAATATATTTTTGTATTTCAAAACCTAAAGATTGGAAACTAGACAGATAAAAGTCTCCATCCTTCCTTCTTCTTTTTGGAGGTAAATAAGTTCTATTGTAGGCTGTAAAAGCCATATGATTGATATCGTAATCTTCTTTTGGAACAGAAAATTCATTGAACGATTTCTCTTTAAGAAACAGCCGATCAAAGGATTTCCCAATACTTATTTCTAGATGATTGGCATTGAATTTTCCCCAAGGGGCAAAAGTTTTTCCTCCCATAAATTTCAAATCGAAATTGTTGGGCAAAGGAATTGCGATACCCGCTTCTACTTGTGCAGTCGCTCCACCTCCTGATTCTATTCCTCCCCCTCCCGTTGGACCAAAAAGTAGACGAGATTCTAGTTTGAGATGTTTGCGAATGATAGGATATGTAAAACCTCCACCAATAAGTATCGACATATAACCGTCTGTTCCTCCAGCCAAAGCTCCATTCAACTTCAAAACACCATAACTGTAATTATTTATGGAACGCTCAATTTGTGCTCCTAATAAGCCTACTTTGGTTACATCAGGATAGATAACTGAACCTTGTTTAAGATTAAAATATTGAGTTCCTACCATGGCAACACGTAACTTATTACTTGTTGGATTTAAGAGTTGTTTTGTATTAATAGAACTTCCTGTTTTTTTGAAATAGTTGGCTCCCGAAAGACTGAGACCAATATTGAATTGGTTTCCAGTAATAGCGCCTGAAGGGAAATCTATTCTTGAAAAACCAAATCTCAAACCTAGGTCTCCGATTTTCTTTTCCAATACAATATGTGGACGTAGAATCAGTCCTCCACCATCATCAGCTCCTCCACCGCCACCTCCACCAACAAAAGCACCAAGGTCTAGATAAAAATCACCTCCAAACAGTTGTGGACACCATCCTGCAGACATACCAAGCGTAATCAAACCGGGTCGAATGCCAGACATTGCCGAATAAGAATTAATTCCTACGTATGCGTTTGATGAACTGTTAACGAAATTGAATAAATCAAATCCGACACCCACAAATCCTAAATCCGGTTCAGTAGACATCGCTACAGTTTCCCAACTAATACGGTAACGATTCGCAGTGGGTTGTACAAAATGATCTTGTGCATTGGATAATTGTACAATACACAACATAAAAAAAATCTTTAAAAATTTCATAGCACACAAAATTATTTTTTGAAAGATTGTTTTATTTTAATTTGAAAGGCAGCAAAGAGTAAAGTTGTGATTGGACTTACATAGTTAAAAACAGCATAGACAAAATAATCTGCTACTGAAACACCCAATACTGAAGATTGATAAGCTCCACATGTATTCCATGGAATCAATACTGAAGTTACAGTCCCTGAATCTTCAAGAGTACGACTCAAATTCTCTGGAGCCAAACCTTTGTCTTTGTAAGCATCCTTAAACATTTTTCCTGGAATCACAATAGCTAAATATTGATCCGAAGCTACTATGTTTAACCCCAAACAACTCAGTACTGTACTAGCAAAAAGACCAAAAACAGAACTTGCCACTTTTAGAAGTGCCGCAGTAATTTTTGATAAAGCACCAATAGCATCCATAACACCTCCAAAAACCATGGCAGCTACAATCAATAAAACAGTCCATAACATACCGAGCATTCCTCCTGAACTAAACAACTCGTTTAAAGCCTCACTGTCTGTCTGAATCTGAATATCAGAAACAACAGCTGTAAACAATGTATCTAAGGAAGAACTTCCAAGAGCAGCTACTAAATTGGGTTGAAAATAAAGAGCAAACAATGCTGCCAATACTACCCCTGACAAAAGCGCTACTAATGATTTTGTTTTTAAAAGAATCAAAACAATTACAGTTAAAGGTACAATAAACAACCAAGGTGATACACTAAATGTATTGTCAATTACCACCAAAAGACTACTCAAATCTGTATCCCCTGTTGTCTCTGTGTTCAAGCTGACAATCGTGAAAACAATCAATGTTATCATCAAAGAAGGAATTGTAGTGAGACTCATATATTTTATGTGCGTGAACAGATCTGTACCTGCCATTGCTGGAGCAAGATTCGTTGTATCACTCAATGGAGACATTTTATCACCAAAATAAGCTCCAGATATTACTGCTCCCGCTATCATTCCGGTGTCTATTCCCAAGGCTGAACCTATACCAACCAATGCAATCCCTACAGTGGCAGATGTAGTCCAAGAGCTTCCTGTTGCGATTGAGATGATGGCAGAAATAATTACAGATGCAGGTAAAAACACCTCAGGACTCAATACTTGTAAGCCGTAATAAACCATCGCTGGAATAACACCACTGATTAACCAAGTACCCGATAAAGCTCCTACCAAAAACAAGATTGCTATGGGAACCAATACTGACTTTAAATTTGAAACCACTTCTGCTGCCATATCCACTAAGGAAACACTATTTTTCAAACCAACGAAAAGGCTAGAGAAAGCAGCTATCAATAGAATATATTGATTGGAATAATCTCCTAAGAAAGCTCCATCCTTTATAAAAATATTGTAAGCTAATAGGCAAATTAAAATTAGTACTGGAAATAAAGCCTCTGTCAATGATATTTTGAGAGGACTGTTTGAATGAGAACTCATGAAGACGATTTTGTATCTAAATTAAGGTCTAAAAATACTGTTTTTATCACACATACAGAAAGATAGTTTGACACGAGCTCAAGAAGAACTTAACAGCTGAAAATCAAATATTTATAAAAAAACAAAAATCATTTGGCAAAAAATAAACTGCGAAATGTTTTAAGATTTGTTTTTAGAATCTAGTACAAGCGTAACTGGACCGTCATTTAACAATGAAATTTTCATGTCAGCACCAAAAATCCCCGCAGCAACTTTTTTGTTAATTGCTCGTTCCAAACACGCCAATAATTTCTCATAAATTGGAATAGCAACATCTGGCTTAGATGCTTTTATATAGGAGGGTCGGTTGCCTTTTTTAGTACTCGCCTGGAGTGTAAACTGACTCACAACTAATAACTCCCCATCTACATCAATTAATGAACGATTCATCACTCCTATTTCGTCGTTAAAAATTCGCAAATTGACTATCTTTTTTGAAAGCCATTCAATATCGGTAGTCGTATCTTCGTCTTCAATGCCAACCAACACCAACAAACCAGGTCCAATTTCTGAAATAAGGCTGTTGTCAACAACAACAGATGCATTCGCAACTCTTTGTAAGACTACTTTCATAAAACACTAATTTTTGAGTCCGTAAATATCAGGTCTAAAGTGTTCGTCTTCACCTTTGATGATTTGTAAGTAACTAAAATAACGAGAGGGAGCAATGGTATCGTCCTCCAAACCTTGTTTTATAGCACATTTAGGCTCATTGGTATGCATGCAGTTGTGAAACTTGCATGTATTTTTCAACGCAAAAAATTCTGGAAAACAATCTCCGATTTCTTCTGGTTCAAAATCGACCATCCCAAAACCTTTGATCCCAGGAGTATCAATAATGTCGCCTCCAAAACTCAGCGCGTGCATCTCAGCAAATGTTGTGGTGTGCTGACCTTGCTTGTGTTGCTCAGATATTTCAAGAGTCTTCAAATTTAAATTAGGTTCTATAGTATTTACAAGAGTAGATTTACCCACCCCTGAATGTCCTGAAAATAGCGTTACTTTATCTTTCATCAAGTCTTTTACAGCAGCAATATTGATCTCTTTTTTAGCAGACACATCAATACAGTCGTAACCAATATTCATATAGATTTCTTTGAGTTCCTGGTGAATTTCAGCAGTTTCCTTAGAAAAGGAGTCTATTTTATTAAAAAGCAGTGTAACAGGAATATGATAGGCTTCGGCAGCCACAAGAAAACGATCGATAAAACTTGTTGATGTAGGAGGGTTGTCTATCGTAACCACTAAAAAGGCTCTGTCAATATTGGAGGCAATAATATGAGTTCTTTTAGATAAATTTACAGATTTTCGCACCACATAATTGGTACGTTCATGAATATTTGTGATGACCCCTGTGTCCTTTTGTAATTCCAACTCAAAATCTACTCGGTCTCCTACAGCAACCGGATTGGTACTTTTTATACCCTCTATCCTGAATTTACCTCGAATTCTACATTTGTAGACGTTTGAATCTTGTGTGCGAACTAGATACCAACTCCCTGTAGACTTTATTACAACTCCATTCATATAAACCTATCGATTAAAACACAAAAATACCACAAAGCTCTCAATTATAATGAGAAAAATATGGTATTCTTGTGCTAAAGTTAAAAGTTGTAACAAACAACTATTTTGATGATACAATCGCTTCTTGATTGTTTATTGATTCTTGGTGAATCGCTTTAAAGATAGTTTCTACAAATGCTTCACTCAATCCTCTAGTTGTACCTTCTTTTTTAACTGAATCAAGGATAGCAGCCCAACGATCGTCTTGCAAAATTGCAATATTTTTTTCCTTTTTAACTTCTCCGATAGATTCTACAATCTTCATTCTTTCCGCCAAAGTGTCCAAAATATGATTGTCAACGACGTCAATTTCAGCTCTCAAACCTTTCAATTTGTCCAAGGCAGCACCTTTTGCAGTTTTTTCTCTTACTTTCAATGAATTCATGATCTCTATCAAACGCTCTGGTGTAATTTGCTGTGCAGCATCAGACCATGCAGTATCTGGAGTTGTGTGCGTCTCAATCATCAAACCTTCAAAGTTCAAATCCAATGCAATTTGAGAAATTGCCTCGATTCCAGTTCTGTTTCCACAAATATGAGAAGGATCATTGATGATAGGTAAATCAGGAAATTTTTGCTTCAAAGCAATCGGTAATTGCCATTGCGGTACATTTCTATAACTAGTCTTCTTGTATGAAGAAAAACCTCTGTGTATCACTCCTAATTTTTTAATATTCGCTGTATGCAAACGCTCAACTCCTCCTAACCATAAAGCCAAATCTGGGTTGATTGGATTTTTTACCAATACAATTTTATCTGTTCCATTCAAGGCATCTGCAATTTCTTGTACTGCAAACGGATTTACAGTTGTTCTTGCTCCTAACCAAAGGATATCAACATCTGCTTCCAATGCCAATTTAACATGTGCCAAATTTGCCACTTCTACAGCAATCATCATTCCTGTTTCTTTTTTCACTCTCTGCAACCATGGCAAAGCAACAGCTCCTACTCCTTCAAAACCTCCTGGTCTTGTTCTTGGCTTCCATACTCCTGCTCTAAAAACAGTAGCATCAGTATTCTTTAATTCATGTGCAATTTTCAATACTTGCTCTTCTGTTTCTGCACTACAAGGTCCTGCAATAACCAATGGGTGATCCAATTGCATATCGTCTAACCAAGTTCTAAATTCTTTT